>JAHHRQ010000020.1 GCA_020025715.1 Oscillospiraceae bacterium
TGAAGCTAAAAAACCGGCACCGCTCAGCGGTGCCGGTTTTTTGTTATATTAAGTCCTCATCCAGAATTTCGCCCTCGCAGACGATGTTAGTGGGGCCGGAGAGATAAAGGTCATAAATTTTTCCCTTATCCTCAGTAAGGTCTACGGACAGTTCGCCGCCCGAATTTAAAAGCTTGATATTTTTGTCGCTCACAAGACCAAGCATGTGGAAAACTGCGGCGGAAGAGCCGGAGCCTGTGCCGCATGCCAGGGTGAAATCTTCAACTCCACGCTCATAGGTCATGATTTTAAGGGTGTTTTCGGAAACAAGCTTTACGAAGTTCACATTTGCACCCTTGGGGAAGCCGGAATAGAAGCGGAGCTTTCTGCCCAGCTCGCGAAGTTCGTCTCTGTCCCATTCATCAAGCTCCGGCATATTCACCACAGCATGAGGAATTCCGGGATCACCCAGCACAATATAGGAAAGAGTAATCTCTTTTTCGTCTATTATGACTTTTTTGTTCAGCTCAATAACACTTGGGTCATTTAAACGCACCCTGTAAATGCGGGGGCTGAGCCTTTCGCCGGTTACAAGTCCGGCAGTAGTTTCCACCTTCTGAACTTCCCCTGCAAGGCCGTTTTCATAGCCGTAGCGGGAGATGCAGCGGGCACCGTTGCCGCACATTTCGCCCAATGAGCCGTCAGAATTATAAAAGCGCATTCCGTAATCGCCGGAACCCTCCGCCTTTACTATCACCATAAGCCCGTCAGCACCGATAGAGGTGTGATAAGCGCATAGCTTTTGAGCAAGCCGGGGATAATCCTTTTCAGGAATATCCCCGGCAATGTTGTTAATGATAATAAAGTCGTTGCCGGCACCGTGCATTTTTGTAAAATGCATGAATTAACCCCACAGAGCGGTGAGCATGGGGATGATCTGCTTCTTTCTGGACATAACGCCCTCGAGGAAGAAGTGGTTATCCTTAGGCTCAACGGAGAAGGCCTGCTTAATATCCTCGTCGCCGCCCACATAGTAAATGTGGCTTCCTTCCAGAAGAACGTCGGTGATCATAAGCATTACGATGTCGAAGCCGTTTGTTTCCTTGAGCTTTCTCATCATGTCTAAGAACTCGTCCTGACGGGCGATCAGAGAGCTGGAGTCGGCACAGGTGATCTGGCTGACGCCGATGTTCTGCTCGGAAATGTGGAACTGCTTGTAGTCGGTCTTGAAGAGCTCCTCGGCGGTCTTGGTTTCAGCACCGGAGACGGAGAACAGCTGCTTGCCCAGATCTTCAACGCTTACTCTTGCAATTCTTGCCAGTCTCTCTGCCATAGCTATATCACGCTTTGTGCAGGTGGGAGACTTGAACATAACGGTATCGGACAGAATAGCAGCAGCCATAAGACCTGCCATCTTGGGAGAGGGCATTACCCCGCGCTCCTGATACATGGAGGCGATAATGGTGTTGGTGCTGCCTACGGCCTCGTTTCTGACCCAGATAGGCTGTCTGGTCTGAATATCTGCCAGACGGTGGTGGTCGATAATTTCCAGAATTTCAACCTGATCCAGACCGGGAACAGACTGGGCGGCCTCGTTGTGGTCAACCAGAACTACTCTCTTGCGTCTGGGATTTAACAGGTGGAATCGGGACAGAGTGCCCACAACATGGCCCTGTTCATCCAGAACGGGGTAGCTTCTGTAACGGCTCTTTAAAAGGGTTTCCTTAACGTCATCTATGTAATCTGTCTGATTGAAGCAGATAATGTTGTCGGTGTGGCAGACTCTCTGTACGGGAATTGCCTGATGAATAACACGTGCAGTCTTTCTTGCGTCAAGAGGAGTGAACACAATGGGGGTGGGGCCTTCGTGGTTTGCAAGCTCGGGAGAAATATCTGCCTGACAGATGATAAGGCAGCTTACATTTGCGTCCAGAGCCTGCTTTATAAGCTCAGGCTGATTACCGCAGATAAGTATGCTGTTTTCGCTCAGCAGAGTGGGATCATCATAGGACTGGGGCAGAGCAATGCACACATCGCCGGAGACTTCCTCAGGCAGACGGCCGAACTCGTTTACCAGCTGTCCTTCCAGAACACTCAGCAGGTTAAACAGGGGCAGACCGTCAATGTGGTTATTGTAAATGGTCTGCATGTCGTAGGTTGCAATGTCGCCTGCGGAGAGCATACCGTAAAGGGTGCTGTCCTCATTGAGTATGGGAATGGTGGCTATTTTGCCCTCACGCATGGTGCGCCATGCAAGGTCAACGGTGACGGAGCGGTTAAGCTCGGGAGGACGGTCGTAGTCCAGATCACGGACCTGAGTACGCATGTTTTTAATGTACTCAGGAGGCTCAAAACCGAAGCGGTTGAGCACGTTTTTAGTTTCGTCGTTTATGGCGCCGATACGTACGGCTTTATACTCTCTGTCTCCGAGAGCGTTTCTCAAATTCGCATAAGCCATAGCAGCAGCTATGGAATCAGTATCCGGATTTCTGTGTCCGGTAACATATATTTCGTTCATATGCTTTCCTTTCATATTTTTAACTTCCGATAAAGCCGGAATAGAATTAATTTTATGCAACTAATTATATGAAAAATAAGGGTAAATTTCAAGGACTATTTACATTTATTAACTAATGATGTAATATTCAAATATCTAAAAAAACGAAAAATATTGTAGGAGTCGGCATGAAAAAGAGAATAATCAGACTTTTAGTATGCATTCTGGCGATGTGTATGCTCTGCGGCTGCGGCTGCGGCGACCCGAACCGGGCTATGCAGGAGCTTATTGCCTCCAGCACCAGAGATAATGCACCGTCATTTGACAAAATAGAATATGAGCGTCCGGATATGGAAAAATTCGAAAATGATGTGGAAATGCTTAAAATGGCGCTGGATGAAGATAATTTCGACAAAGTGGCAGAGTATATAGACCGCTGCTATGAGTATTTTTATAATTTTGACACCATGTACACCATTGCCAACATAAGAAGCTGCACAGACTTGAACGATCAGTTCTATGCGGAGGAGTACGCATGGTGCGGCAGCAATTACCCCACGGTTCAGCAGCTTATGGATGAAGTGTACTATGCCTGCGGCGCATCCTCAATGGCGGAAAGGATTGAGGAGGAGCTTTTGTGGGAGGGCTTTGCTCAGGAGTATGCACCGGGTGAAAGCTCTGAGCTGAACGAAGAAGTGGTGGCTCTTATGGAAAAGGAGAGCGAGCTTTTAAGCCGCTACCGCAGCCTGACTGCCTCACCCGATGTGGAGTTTAAAGAGGGCGCAGAGGCGGACTACGGTGATGCCCTGGCTGAGCTTCAGGAAACGGACAATCGGGATGACTTACTCAGCTACTACGACAAATATAACGAGGAATTTGCCGATATATACATCGAGCTTGTGAAAACCAGAAACGCAATGGCTCAGGCTCTGGGATTTGAGAGCTACGAGCAGATGCAGTATTATTACTTCTTTGAAAGAGATTACAGCCCTGAGCAGGCAGGTAGATACATGGCGGATATAAAGCAGTATATGGTGCCGTTTTATAAAGAGTACATGGCCTCAAAGCCTTATGAAAATATAATTTATACCCGGTGCGATGAGGAAAAGCTAATATCTGTCCTTGACACTGCCGCTGAGAATATGGGCGGAACGATTGAATCGGCCTTTGATTTCATGGTGGATAAAAAGCTTTACGATATAAGCTTCAGCGCAGATAAAGCACCCATGTCATTCCAGACCTATCTTTCCGACTATGAGTCACCGTTCCTTTTTGTTAACCCTGTGGGAGATACTGAGGACATTATTACATTTTCCCATGAGTTCGGGCATTTTCTGGATGCCTATGAAAACTTCAATGCCTACGAGACTGTGGATGTGTCGGAAACCTTCTCTCAGGCCATGGAATACCTGATGCTGTTTTATTACGGCGACGCTCTCAGCGATGAGCAGTGGGAAAACCTTGTGGCCATTAAGCTTATGGATACGCTGGAAATGTATGTTCAGCAGGCATCCTTTGCGGAGTTTGAAAGCACGGTTTATTCCACCGACCCTGAGCTTCTCAGCACCGAATTTTTAAATAATCTTTCCTTACAGCTTGCAAAGGATTACGGCTACTGCAACGAAGAAAACCAGGAATATTTTGCAAAGAGCTGGTGCGATATAGTCCACTTCTTTGAAATGCCCTTCTATATAATTACCTATCCCGTTTCAAATGACGCAGCCATGCAGATATTTGAGCTGGAGCTTGCCGAGAGCGGGAAAGGTCTGGAAAAATATCTGGAAATGCTGCCTAGAGAATACGGCAGCTTTATGGAAACCGTCATCGGCGGCGGACTGCAAAGCCCCTTTGAGGAGGGAAGAATTCAGAAAGTGGTTCAGGACATGAGCCTGATGCTGGATTATTCCGACATGGCGGCATAAAGAAAAAGCCTCTGTTCAGAGTGAACAGAGGCTTTTTTCATAATCAGTTATTCTTTGCATTGATTGCAGCGCAGAAGGCCAGCGACAGGTAGGATACCTCGGGACTGTCGCTTCTGGAGGTGAGGGCTACGGGAATTTTAGCCCCTACCACAACACCGCAGGTGTGGGCGTGGGCGTGCATCTGCCAGCCCTTGACAATAAGGTTGCCTGCAAGAAGGCTGGGAGCTATAATACCGTCGAAGTCTCCGCAGCAGGGGTTATCATAGCCCTTTAATCTGGCGGCTTCCTTGGAGAGAATAAGGTCGTAGGAAATGGGGCCGACCAGCTCGCAGTTTGCAAAGGGGGCCTCCTCCTGTTCTCTTACAAGCTCCTGAGCCTCAATGGTATCATTCATGTGGAAACTTACCTGCTCCACAAGGGACAAAAGGGCAATTTTAGGCTTTTCATAGCCCAGAATGTTCAGCGTTTCAACCATATTCTGAATGATTTTCTTCTTCTGCTGAACGTTAGGCTCTATGGTGACGGTGACATCACCGATTGCAAGGAGCTTGGGGTAATCCGGCATACTGATAAGGTCGATGTGAGTTAAAAGCCTGTCGGTGCGCAGCTCATTTTTCTTATCCAGCAGGGGAATGAGAAATTCTCTTGTCTGAATATTTCCCCTCATGAGCACGTCGCCCTCACCGCGGTTTATAAGCTCAATAGCGGCCTGAGTGACATTTTCCCCGTCCTTTGTCTCCACAAGGCGGTATTCTCTGTCTTTAAACCCGGTTTTCTCCAGCGCGGCTTCGATTTTATCCCGCTGACCCACCAGAATGAGGGAGACAAAGCCTTCCTCCTGAGCCTTGAACGCACCGGTCAGGATGTTTTCCGCATCTGCGCCTGCTATAACCACTCGCTCGCGGCGCAGTGACTGCTTTGCACGCTCCACTATCCGGTCAAAACTGTTGTGTTCCATACCCTTCTCCTTTCAATTTATAGGTCCGGCTGTTGCCGGATACCTGCCGTCATGTCGGCACTTTTAGTACATTTTACACGATTTTACTATAATATTCAAGGACAAAATCCTAAACGTGGCTAATGAAAGCAAAACTGCGTTTATGGGTAACTGAAAGCGGCGGAAAGAATGAAAACAGCTGCAAAAGCAACACCGAAAGACAAAATCAGGGCTCATTCCTGCCGTTGAAACAAAATATCGGCGGATTGTACAGAATATATTAAAATCAGGCTGAAAATTTCGTCCTTGACAGGCTGAAAATCTATGGTATACTGTTGACAATTTGCGAAGAATTTTTTAAAATCAGAATTAGAAATTCTGAGCGCCGCATATAGAAAGGAGCTGCCGACTATGAATTACGTATTAAAGAATGCACTTGTTTTTTCCGGTAACGGATTTTCAAAAGCTAACGTTTTCATCAGCAACGGCCTTATTGCCGATATTTCCGTCTCTGCTCCCAACGTTGGTGACCTTGTTTTCGATTTTGATAATTGTTATGTTTTTCCCGGCTTTGTCGATGTTCATGTACATTTGAGAGAGCCGGGTTTTTCATATAAAGAGACTGTTGAGACAGGCTCCATGGCCGGAGCCCACGGCGGATATACAACAATCTGTGCCATGCCCAATTTAAACCCGGTGCCTGACTCAATGGAAACTCTTGCCCCTCAGCTTAAACGAATTGAGGAGGGGGCAAAAATAAACGTCCTGCCCTACGGAGCGGTTACCAAGGGCGAAAAGGGTGAGGAGCTTTCTGATATTGCAGAGCTTGCCCCCTACGTCTGCGCCTTTTCCGATGACGGCAGGGGAGTGCAGAGTGAAGATATGATGCGCTCTGCCATGAGAGAGATTAAAAAGACCGGCAAAATACTTGCCGCCCATTGTGAAGATAACTCCCTGCTTCACGGCGGATATATCCATGACGGCGAATATGCCAAAGCCCACGGACACAGAGGCATCTGCTCCGAGAGCGAATGGGGCCCCATAAAGCGGGATATTGAGCTTGTGCGGGAAACCGGCTGCAACTACCATGTGTGCCACATCTCCACAAAAGAGAGCGTGGAGCTTATTAGAAAGGCCAAAAAGGACGGCCTGCCTGTAAGCTGCGAAACCGGCCCCCATTACCTCACCATGAACGATTCAATGCTCAAAGAGGACGGACGGTTTAAAATGAACCCGCCTATCCGCTCCGAGGAGGACAGAGCGGCCCTTATAGAAGGTATTCTGGACGGTACAATAGATATGATTGCCACCGACCACGCTCCCCATTCCGCAGAGGAAAAGAGCAGAGGCCTTGAAAAGAGCCTTATGGGTGTTGTGGGTCTTGAAACCGCTTTCCCGGTTCTGTATACAGAGCTTGTGAAAAAGGGCGTTATAAGTCTGGAAAAGCTTATTGAGCTTATGTGCATAAACCCAAGAAAGCGATTTAAAATTGCAAGTCCCTTTGAAGTTGGACAGAGCGCCGACTTTACCGTTTATGACCTTAACGCAAAATACACCGTTGACCCTGAAAAATTTATGACCATGGGCAGGGCAACACCCTTTGAGGGAAAAGAAGTTTACGGCAAGTGCCTTATGACCGCCGTAGGCGGCGAGATTGTCTGGAAAGACATTTAAATAGACATCTTTCAATTTTATTTATTATATAGATAGTTATTTAGAGTACACCAAGGAGGAAATTATTATGGCAAAGAGAAAAGACATTAAAAAAATTCTTATCATCGGTTCCGGCCCTATCGTTATCGGACAGGCTGCTGAATTTGACTACGCAGGTACTCAGGCATGCCTTGCCCTTAAAGAAGAGGGCTATGAAGTCGTTCTCTGCAACTCAAACCCCGCAACCATTATGACCGATACATCCATTGCCGATAAGGTATATATGGAGCCTCTGACCCTTGAATACATAGCAAAGATTCTCCGCTATGAGCGCCCCGATGCCATCCTCCCCGGAATCGGCGGCCAGACCGGTCTGAACCTTGCAATGCAGCTTGAAAAGAAGGGTGTACTTAAAGAATGTCAGGTAGAGCTTCTGGGTACCAGCTGCGAGAGCATTGAGAGAGCCGAGGACAGAGAGCTGTTTAAAGAGCTGTGCCAGGAGATCGGCGAGCCTGTTATTCCTTCCCGCATCACCTACTCCATTGAAGAGGCTATTGACGCTGCAAACGAGATAGGCTATCCTGTCGTCCTCCGTCCTGCATTCACTCTGGGCGGCACCGGCGGCGGCTTTGCAAACGATGAGGCAGAGCTTAAAGAGATCATGAAGCACGCACTTAAGCTCTCTCCCGTACATCAGGTACTGGTTGAGAAGAGCGTTAAGGGCTACAAGGAAATCGAGTTTGAGGTTATGCGCGACGGTACCGGCAGAGCAATCACTATCTGCGGCATGGAAAACATCGACCCTGTCGGTGTTCACACCGGTGACTCCATTGTTGTAGCTCCCATCCAGACCCTCAGCGATCACGATTTCAACATGCTCAAGGAGAGCGCACTGAAAATAATCAGCTCCCTGAAAATCGAGGGCGGCTGCAACGTTCAGTTTGCACTTGACCCCAATTCCTCCGATTACTACCTTATAGAAGTCAACCCCAGAGTTTCCCGTTCCTCCGCTCTTGCCTCCAAGGCCAGCGGCTACCCCATTGCAAGAGTTACCGCAAAGATTGCCGTAGGCATGACTCTGGATGAAATTAAAATTTCCGAGACCAATGCAAACTTCGAGCCTGAACTTGACTACATTGTCTGCAAAATGCCCCGCTTCCCCTTCGATAAATTCGCAACCGCTGCAAACACCCTCTCAACTCAGATGAAGGCCACCGGCGAGGTCATGGGCATAGGCCGCAGCCTTGAAGAGTGCATTCTGAAGTCCGTTCGTTCTCTCGAAATCGGCGTATGCCACCTGTACATGGCAAAGTTTGATAACTGGGAAAATGAGAAGCTTTTAAGCTACATAGCCGAAAGCCCCGATGACAGAATTTATGCCATTGCTCAGCTTATAAGAAACGGCGTAAGCCTTGAGGAAATTTTCGACGCTACCAAGATCACCATGTTCTTCCTTGAAGCATTCAAGAACATTGTTGATTTTGAAACCAAGCTCAGCGAAAATCCCGGCAATGTCGAGGTACTTAAAGAGGCAAAGAAAATGGGCTTTGCAGATAAGTACATCGCAAAGCTGTGGAACGTAAGCGAGATTGAGGTTTACAATCTCAGAAAAGAAATCCAGCTCTTCCCCGTCTACAAGATGATTGAGACTTCCGGCAAGGGCGGCTATGTTCCTTACTTCTACTCCTCCTACAATGACTGGGGCAATGAGTCCCGCATAAGCGGCAGAGACAAAATTATCGTTCTCGGCTCCGGCCCTATCCGTATCGGTCAGGGCGTTGAGTTCGACTACTCCACTGTCCACGCTGTCACTACCATTAAAAAGTTCGGCTACGAGGCCATTATCATAAACAACAACCCCGAAACCGTCTCCACCGACTACACCACTTCCGACAAGCTGTATTTCGAGCCTCTCACCGTTGAGGACGTTATGAGCGTTGTGGAAATGGAGCATCCTATCGGTGTTATCGCCTCTCTGGGTGGTCAGACTGCAATTAACCTTGCTCAGCCTCTTATGGAGCGCGGCGTTAAGATTATAGGCACTGACGTTGCAGCCATTGAGAGAGCCGAAAACAGAGACTCTTTTGAAAAGATTATGGAAGAGCTGGAAATCCCCCAGCCTCAGGGACGTGCAGTTACCAATATCCCTGACGGTATCAAGGCTGCAAATGAGATCGGCTACCCTGTTCTTGTCCGTCCCTCCTATGTTCTGGGCGGCAGAGCAATGCAGATTGTTGCAAATGAGGAAGCTCTCCAGACCTATCTTAAAACAGCCGTTGCTATTAACGAAGATCAGCCTGTGCTGGTTGATAAATACATTCAGGGTAAGGAGCTTGAGGTTGACGCTGTATGTGACGGATACGATGTATTCGTTCCCGGTATCATGGAGCTTGTTGAGCGCACCGGTATTCACTCCGGCGACTCCATAAGCGTATACCCCACCTTCTCCGTATCCTCCAAGGCCAAGGGCAAAATCCTTGAGTACACCAAGAAGCTGGGTCTGGGCATAGGCATTGTGGGCCTCTTTAACATTCAGTTTATTGTTGATAAGGAAGATAACGTCTACGTTATCGAGGTCAACCCCCGTTCCTCCAGAACCGTTCCCTTCCTCTCCAAGGCTACCGGTTACTCCCTTGCCGATATTGCAACTCTTGCAATTCTGGGTAAGACCCTTAAAGAGCAGGGCATTTTCGGCCTGTACCCCGACGAGAAGAAGCGCTGGTACGTTAAGGTTCCCGCCTTCTCCTTTGCAAAGCTTCACGGCATGGACACCTACCTCTCCCCTGAGATGAAGTCCACCGGTGAGGCCATAGGCTACGACAGAACCATGAACCGCGCTCTTTATAAAGCCCTTCAGGCATCCGGCATGAACATCCTCAACTACGGCACCGTTCTTGCCACCATTGCCGACAGCGACAAGGAAGAGGCTCTGCCCCTTATCCGCCGCTTCTACGAGCTGGGCTTCAACATTGAGGCTACCTCCGGTACTGCTGCATTCCTCAAGGAGCACGGCATCCGCACCAGAGTTAAGAAAAAACTCTCCGAGGGCAGCGAGGAAATCTTCGATTCTATCCGTCAGGGCTATGTGAGCTACGTTATCAACACCCGCGACCTCAATTCTCCCTCCAGTGCTACCGACGGTCAGGAAATCCGTCAGTGCGCTATTGAAAACGGTGTAACCACCTTTACAGCTCTCGATACCGTAAGAGTTCTGCTTGACGTTCTGGAGGAGACCACCCTCTGCATTTCTACCATCGACGCATAAAAGCTAAGGAGGTATTCTGTGAAACAGTCAATTTTCACAATTAAAAGCAATACCAATATAGCGCCTAACACATACAAAATGGTTCTGGCGGGAGATACTTCCGCCATTACCGTATCAGGCCAGTTTATAAATATTAAAATAGAAGGGCTGTTCCTGCGCCGCCCTCTCTCCGTCTGCGACTATGACGGAGAGAGCTTCACGGTGCTATATAAGACCGTGGGCAAGGGAACAGACATACTTAAAGATATGAAGCCGGGTGAAAAGCTGGATGTGCTCACGGGATTGGGCAACGGCTTTGACACCTCCGTAAGCGGCGATAGACCGTTGCTTATAGGGGGCGGAGCGGGAATTTCACCTATGTACCGCCTTGCAAAAGACCTTATAAGCGAGGGCAAAAAGCCGGAGGTCATACTGGGCTTTAATAAAAAGGAAGAAATCTTCTTTGAGGATGAATTTAAAGCTCTGGGGATTACCGTGTATATTTCCACCGTTGACGGCAGCTATGGAACAAAGGGCTTCGTAAGCGATGTTATAAAAAATCTCTCCGGCTACACCTACTTTTTCACCTGCGGCCCTGAACCTATGCTGAAAGCCGTATCTGATGTTACCGATACCTCCGGCCAGCTCAGCTTCGAGGCCCGCATGGGCTGCGGCTTCGGGGCATGTATGGGCTGCTCATGTGAGACAAAATACGGCACAAAGCGTATCTGCAAGGACGGCCCCGTTCTCCGGAAGGAGGAAGTAATATGGTAAATACAAAGGTAAACCTCAGCGGCCTGTGCCTTGATAACCCGGTAATACCCGCAAGCGGTACTTTCGGTTACGGATATGAATTTGCAGAGCTTTACGATATAAACATCTTAGGCTCATTTTCCTTCAAAGGCACCACCAGAGAACCCCGCTTCGGAAATCCCACCCCCAGAATTGCAGACTGCACTTCCGGCCTTATAAACTCCGTGGGACTTCAGAACCCCGGTGTGGAAAAGGTAATTTCCGAGGAGCTTCCCAAACTTAGAAAAGTTTTCCACAAGCCTGTTATAGCAAATGTCAGTGGATTTTCCATTGATGACTACGCGTACAGCTGCGAAAAGCTGGATAAGGAAGAACAGGTAGGTATTCTGGAAGTAAACGTAAGCTGCCCCAATGTTCACCACGGCGGCATGAGCTTCGGTACAGTTCCCGAGGCTGCGGCAGAGGTGACGAGAGCTGTTAAGGCCGTCACCACAAAGCCGGTATTTATAAAGCTTACCCCCAATGTTACCGATATTGTCTCCATTGCCAAAGCCTGCGAGGAGGCGGGTGCCGACGGCATCAGCCTTATAAACACCATGCTCGGCATGAGAATTGACCTTAAAACCGGAAAGCCGGTAGTTGCAAACAAAAAAGGCGGCTTTTCCGGCCCTGCTGTTTTCCCGGTGGCGGTGAGAATGGTGTATGAGGTGTATGAGGCCGTAAACATTCCCATTATCGGCGTGGGCGGAATTTCCAGCGCCGAAAACGTCATCGAAATGATGATGGCAGGAGCTACCGCCGTTGAAGTGGGAGCTGCAAACCTTGTTAATCCTTATGCTTGCAGGGACATTGTTGAAAACCTGCCCGCAGTAATGGAAAAATATAATATAAAAGATTTGAATGACATAATAGGAGGAGCACACTGATGGCAAAAGACGTTATAATAGCATGCGACTTCAACAGTGCAGCTGAGCTTTATTCTTTCCTTGATAAGTTCAAAGAGGAAAAGCCCTTTTTAAAGGTGGGCATGGAGCTTTTCTATGCCGAAGGCCCCCAGATAGTCCGTGAAATCAAGCGCAGAGGCCACAAGATTTTCCTTGACCTGAAGCTCCACGATATTCCCAATACAGTTAAAAAAGCTATGGCAGTTCTGTCCTCTTTGGATGTTGACATCTGCAACCTCCACGCCGCCGGAACCAAGGCCATGATGGAGGCTGCCCTTGAGGGTCTTACCCGCCCCGACGGCACCAGACCTCTGCTTATTGCCGTAACTCAGCTTACATCCACCAGTCAGGAGCGCATGGAAGAGGATCTGCTTATAAAAGAGCCTCTGGATAAGGTCGTTATCCACTATGCCCAGACCGCAAAGGCCGCAGGCCTTGACGGCGTTGTGTGCTCACCTCTGGAAGCCGGAATCGTAAAGAGCGAGTGCGGCGAAAACTTCCTCACCGTGACTCCCGGCGTCCGCTTTGCAGACGGCGCTGTGGGCGATCAGGTGAGAGTTACCACTCCTGCAAAGGCAAGAGAGCTGGGTTCCGATTATATCGTTGTGGGTCGTCCCATTACTCAGGCCGATGACCCTGTTGAAGCATACAGAAGATGCGTAAAGGAATTTTTAGGAGGAGAAAATTAAATGACTACAAGCGAACTTATTGCTAAAGACCTGTTATCCATAGGTGCTGTTTTCCTCAAGCCCGAAGACCCCTTCACCTGGGCCAGCGGCATTAAAAGCCCCATTTACTGCGATAACCGCCTGACTCTTACCGCTCCCGAGGTTAGAAACCATGTGGAAAATGCTCTGGCTGAGGTTATAAAGAGAGAGTACCCCGAGGTTGAAGTTTTAATGGGAACCTCCACCGCCGGTATTGCTCACGCCGCTATCACCGCTCACCTTATGGACCTGCCCATGGGCTATGTCCGTTCCGGCCACAAGGACCACGGCAGACAGAACCAGATTGAGGGCAAGCTTGAAAAGGGCCAGAAGGTCGTTGTTGTTGAGGACCTTATCTCCACCGGCGGCAGCGTTATTGAAGTTGTTGACGTTCTGCGTGAGGCAGGAGCCGATGTTCTGGGAATAGTGAGCATCTTCACCTACGGCCTTAAAAAGGGCGTTGAGCGCCTTGAAGAGGCAAAGGTTAAGAATGTAAGCCTTTCAAACCTTGATGCTGTGGCAGCTGTTGCAGCAAAAGAGGGATACATCAAGGAAGATGATATTGCAAAGCTGATGGCCTTCCGTAACGACCCCAGCGATGAGAGCTGGAGGACTATGAGCAAATGAGAAGCATTCTTGATATTACAGATTTAAGCGTTGAGGAGATTGACGGTCTTATAGCCACCGCCAATGACATCATTGCACACCCTGAAAACTACTGGGACAAGTGCAAGCATAAAAAGCTTGCTACTCTGTTCTTTGAACCTTCCACCAGAACCAGACTGAGCTTTGAGGCTGCAATGCACGAGCTGGGCGGCGACGTTATCGGCTTTTCCGATGCTCAGAACTCTTCCGCCTCCAAGGGCGAAAGCGTTTCCGATACCGTTAGAGTTGTGAGCTGCTACGCCGATATAATCGCCATGCGCCACCCCAAGGAGGGCGCACCCAGAATTGCGGCTATGAGAGCAGATGTGCCTATAATAAATGCCGGTGACGGCGGTCATAACCACCCCACCCAGACTCTGGCAGACCTGCTCACCATATACCGTGAAAAGGGCCATTTTGATAACCTGACTGTTGGCTTCTGCGGCGACCTTAAATTCGGCCGTACCGTCCATTCCCTTATCCACGCCATGAGCCGCTATAAGAATGTGCGCTTTGTTCTTGTCTCTCCCGAGGAGCTGAGAGTTCCCAGCTACATGATACAGGAAATGGATAAGGCAGGCATTGAGTACGAGGAAACAACAAGCCTTGAAGATGTAATGCCTAAGCTGGATATTCTCTACATGACCAGAGTTCAGAAGGAGCGTTTCTTCAACGAGGCCGATTATATCCGCCTCAAAGACAGCTATGTGCTCACTCCCGAAAAGCTGAAGAGCGCAAAGCCCGATATGCCCATTCTCCACCCCCTGCCCAGAGTAAACGAAATTTCCGTTGCTGTGGATGATGACCCCAGAGCCTGCTACTTCAAGCAGGTCAAAAACGGAAAATATATGCGTATGGCACTTATCTTAAAGCTTTTGGGGGTAGAATGATGAAAATTGACGCTCTTACAAACGGAATTGTTATTGACCATATTAAGCCCGGAAAAGGCATGAGCCTGTATAAGTTTTTGAATCTGGATGCGCTGGACTGCTCTGTTGCACTTATCATCAATGCCACCAGCCCCAAGTTTGAAAAGAAGGATATAATCAAAATAGGCGAGTTGCTGGATCTGGATTTTGATGCTCTGGGCTACATTGACCCCGGTGTAACGGTGAATATTATCGAGAACGGCGCAGTAGTTAAAAAGTACCGCCCTCAGCTTCCCGAAACCCTCACCAATGTGCTCCACTGCCAGAACCCCCGCTGCATAACCTCCACCGAGCAGGAGATACCCCATATCTTCAAGCTGACAGACAGAGAAAAAGGCGAATACCGCTGCATCTACTGCGAGTCCAAGGCTAAGAAGTAATTTAAGATTAAATAAGCCCCTGCACACATGTGCAGGGGCTGTTTTTGTTTTGGAAAACATAATGCTTAAAAGTCTGCTTGTAATTGTAGGGTGCAGATGTTATTCTGGTTTCGTAAGAGTAATTTTTAAAGTTTTTGCAGCTTCTAAGCCGATTTTACTGAGAAAACAGCAGTTGCAACCGGCAGTTGACATTGTTCCAAGGCTGATTGGTGGTGTGCAATGGGAAAAACTGATAGTATGAAGCCACCAAAAAGGAGAGGATGACCGGCGCAGGAAACCGGTCAGGGTGTAAAAATGATTTTTGCAGAAAAGCTTATAAAGCTGCGAAAGCAGCAGGGCTGGTCGCAGGAAGAACTGGCGTCACAGCTGGATGTAACGAGACAGTCCGTTTCAAAATGGGAGAGCATGGCCTCAATTCCCGACTTGGACAAGATAATAAAGCTGAGCCGGATTTTCGGCGTAAGCACCGATTATCTTTTGAAAGACGAAAACGAGATGCCGGAAGAAGAGCTTATACCGGCGGAGGTTTCCGAAGCTCAGGAGCAGATAAGAAAGGTAAGTCTTGAGGAGGCAAACGGCTTTTTAGAGCAGACCCGGCGCAGCGCCGCTAAGATTGCGGCGGGAGTTTCAATGTGCATCATGTGCCCCGTGCCCCTTATAATTCTGGCAGGTTTTGCAGAGCAGGCAGGCGTGGAAAAAGCGAAAAATCTGGCGGCAGGCCTCGGAGTCGGTATACTGCTTATAATGGTTGCCATGGCAGTTGCCTTTTTCATCTGTGAGGGCTTCAACCTTAAAAAATACGAATATCTGGAGCTTGACTCCATTGTTACCGAGTACGGCGTTGCAGGTATTGCCGAGCGAAAACGGGAAGACTATGAGCCTATGCACCGCAGAGCGGTTATTGCAGGCGTGTGCTGCTGCATACTGGCGGCAGTGCCTTTAATCGTGATAGGAACAATCTGCGGAGACAATGATATGCTTGCACTGTGGATGGTGGCGCTGCTTCTTGCCCTTGTTGCCGGGGGCGTATTCCTGCTGGTTCACAGCAGCATTATCTGGGAAAGTCTGGAAAAGCTTCTCGAAGAAGGGGACTATACCAGAGAAAAGAAGCGGGAGAACCGAAAAAACGGTATCGTTGCCGAAATTTACTGGGGCGCTGCAACCGCCGTATATCTGGCGTGGAGCTTTTTAACCTTCCAGTGGGAGCGCACATGGATAATCTGGCCTGTGGCGGGTGTCCTTTACGGGGTTATTATTGCAATAATAAACGGCATACGGAACAGAAAAGCAATGAAATAAAAAACGGAGGGATTTCCCTCCGTTTTGTTTTTTTATAAAGATTTTCTAAGCTCATTTAAAAGACCGGTGCAGCCTTCGTTTATATCGTTCCATGTGGTTTCAAAGTCTCTGGTGTACCATGGGTCTGCCACCGAATCATGGGGACGGCCTGCGTATTCCAGAAGATTGTGGATTTTGCCCTCAGGGTCGCCGCCGCAGATGCGGTTCATGTGGTACATGTTTTCCTCGTCCATGCCTATTAAAAGGTCATAATATTTATAGTCGCCTTTGTTCATGAGCCTTGCTCTTTTGCCGGAGCAGTCTATGCCGTGGCGCTCAAGCACCTTGCGGGAGGGCGGGTAAACAGGATTTCCGATTTCATCGGTATGAGTGGCTGCGGAGGCAATTTCAAAAGCACTCTCGAAGCCCTCTTTTTTAACCAGATCCTTCATAAAAAATTCGGCGCTGGGGCTGCGGCAGATGTTGCCGTGGCATACAAAAAGTATTTTTATCATATTCAATCCTTAAAAAATCCCCTGAATTTTAATTTCAGGGGATTTTCCTTATCCTAAAATTATATCACATATCCGGTCTATGTCTTCTATTGCAAGGTCTGCATACAGAGGCAGAGTTAAAACTCTGTCGGCAATATGCTTTGCAACGGGAGTTTTCGCGGAGTCAAAGCCGGGCTTTCCGGCGTAGCAGTCAAAGTCGTTGGTGAGGGGGTAGAAGTACTTTCTTGCGATTATGTTCTGCTCTGCCAGACGGGAATAAACCTCGTCTCTTGTGTATTTGTAGCCCTCAAAGACTACGGGGAAGTAGGCGTAGTTGGATTTTACGCCATCCTGCACGGGGTTGAGCTGTATGCCCTCTACGCCGTTGAGGCGGGACATGTAGTGCTCAAAGCAGATGCGGCGCTTTTCGATTTCACCGTCCAGATGCCGCAGATTGCACACGCCCATTGCGGCGCAGAACTCGTTCATCTTGGCGTTGCCGCCTACAAAGGGCACTTCCTCAGGGCCGTGGATGCCGAAGTTTTTAAGGTCGTTGAGACGCTCTGAAAGCTCCTCATTGCGGTAGCAGATTGCGCCGCCCTCAATGGTGTGGAAAACTTTTGTGGCGTGGAAGGAGAACATGGCGGCATCACCGAAGTTTGCGGCGCTGACACCGTTTTTGGTAACACCGAATGCGTGAGCAGCATCGTAAATTACCTTTAAGCCGTGTCTTTTTGCAATCTCCTCTATCTTTTCCACATTGCACAGGTTGCCGTAAACATGAACGGGGATAATGGCAGAGGTTTTCTCGGTTATGAGAGCCTCAATCTTATCTGCATCCATGGTGTAATCAACCGGATTTATATCGCAGAAAACAGGGGTGCAGCCACAGCGGACTATGGCATGAGTGGTGGAGGCAAAGGTGAAGGGGGTAGTGATAATCTCACCCTTAAGCTCGAAAGCCTTTATCACATTTTCCAGTGCCAGATGGCCGTTGGTAAAGAGGGTGACATTGGGAGTGCCGAGATAATCCTTTATCCCGCTTTCCAAAGCCTTGTGCTTTGTTCCCATATTGGTGAGCCAGTGGCTGGACCATATATCCTTTATCTCCTCGCAATACTCCTCAAAAGAAGGCATTGAGGAACGGGTCACGTTTATAATTTCTGACATTTTAAAACCTCCCGACTATACCGATCTAACGGCTTACACGGTAAAAATTTATTTAAAAAAGCTTATTATTCTGTCCATGTCCTCTGTATTATAGCGCTGGTCACAGGGCAGCGGCAGAACATTATAAGCAAGCTCATACTCTAAAGAGTCCTTCTCTGCCTCATTTAAAACATTGGGCCAGAGAATAGGGACAAAGATTTTGTTTTCTATCAGCTTTTTCCTGTATTCTGCACCGTTCCGGAGCATCAGAGGGTAGGCAAATGCCCCCTCAACAGGATGCACATCCAAGAGATTTAAGTCTTTAAGATGGCTGTGCAGATAGAGGTAATTTTCGCTGCGCTTATTTTTTACGCTCTCATAATCTATGCCCCGCAGCAGATTTTCAGTCAGGGCAGACATGCGTTTTATGCCTTGAGTGCTGAAATAATCGTTATTACAGCTTGCGTCGGCGTAAAATTCACCGGCGCTTTTTTCAAAGCGGCCAAGAACGAAGTTCATGCGCTCGTAGGAAATGTCTGTGGGAAGCTCCCTTTCCGGGGCGTCGGTATAGAGAAAACCGCCGTCAGGCACGCCGAAAAATTTACGGCAGGTGTAGAGAGTGTCAATGCCTTTAAGGGGCATTTTAAAATATGCCTGTGCGTTATCCACAATCATGTTGGGGTATTTTTCGTGCAGCCCGACAAGCTGCGGAAAACCCAGCTGACCGTAAAAATCAGTGACGTAAAGCCATTCGCCTTCGCTGAGATTTAAATCTCTCGGCATGAAATCTGCCCCTATGCGGTAGTAGCTTATCTCAGCTCCTGCCTTAAGACAGCTTTCCCGCACCACATCGCAGAGAAAAACAGGCAGGGCTATTTTTTTAATCTGTTTCTGCTCCAGCAGGTATTCTATACACGCTCTGCCGCAGCTGAGGGGCAGGGCTTTATCGTGGAGCAGGGAGCCGGAAAACCTCTCCAGCTCAAAATATCCGCCTATCTCTTTCATATGTACCTCTCTCAGTCCACAAGGACTTTAAGCCAGCTGCCAAGGTCGGCCATTCGTCTGTCTCGCTCCTCACGGGAGGGGAAGTTCATAACCAGAGTGCCTATGGTTTTGTTTGCGCCGGTGAATTCCTCCACCTCGTCCCCGTCCTTAAACCACAGGTCCTTTTCCACCACATAGGGCAAAAGCTCGGGGGCAATGCTGAGGCCTCTGAACTTGCCGGACTTATAGCTGTGGAGCACAACCTGTGCCCAGCTGCCCTTATATTCAGGCTCGGAAAGTTCATCAAGAGGCATACCCACAGCGGCTTTCACCGCGTTTCTTATAAGGTTCTGACCGGTGACGTAATTTAACATCTCGCACAGTCTGTTTCCACCGCCTCTGGGGGAAACCTCCATAATATATGCCTTGCCGTCAACGCCCTCGCGACACTCAACGTTATAAACAGAGGTTTTCATGTTGAGAAGTTTCAGAAGTCTCTGAAGCTCGCTTTGAAGTTCCTGCATATGCTCCTCAGACATGGAGGAGGGCCAGGTGAAGCCTGCGGGAGCGTAGGGGTTATCGGCGTTTTTATCAAAATACTGGGAATTAAAGGAGCAGAAGCGAAGCTCTCCGTCTACGCTGAAACAGTCGGTATCGGAGGAAAAGCCGTGCTGAAGGATAAAGTCCTCAACAATTATTCTGCCGTGTATGGAATTTGCCATGGCGTACTCTGCGGCGGCTCTGAAATTATCAAAGCTGTCCACACGGCTTACGCCCTTGCTGCCGGCAGAGTCAACAGGCTTTACAATTACAGGGTAAGTATAGCCCTCTGCATCGGAAACTGCCTTTTCAATATCAGTATAGTCTCTGAATGTGGGAACAGTAAAGCCGTTATCTCTTAAAAATGTGCGGAAACGGTTTTTGTTCTGCAAAATCTCAACGGATTCATAAGGGCCGCAGTTGGGAAGACCCAGCTTTTCGGCAACGTATGCGGCGGTGGTAACGCCGGGGTCGCAGGCAAAGGACATTATACCGTCAATTTTAAGCTCCTTTGCAAGCTCAAGAACCTTATCTTTTTCAATTATGCTCACGTTGCGGTATTCATCGGAATACTTGTGGGCAATGTTATCGGGCAGGTAGTCACAGGTGATTGTGTAAAGCCCCAGAGCCTTTGCCTCCTTGATTACAGGCAGAAGGTAGCGGGAACCGCCCAGAAGAAGTATCTTTTTCATTTAAGCATTCTCCTTTCTGTTGGAAAAAAGCTTCTTTGCTATGGAGAGAATATACCGGAAGCTGTCCACTTTAAAGAGTATTGAAAGTCCGGCGTAGATTAAAACGCCCAGAATTATCTGAATTACAAGAGTGAGAATATCGTTTAAACCAAGCTTCAAAACCATGCTTACGCAAAAGCCCATGAATGCAGACAGCAGAATAGAGGGGGTCATATCCTTTACCTGCTGGAGATAGTTATATTCAAGGAGCTTACGGTTAGGCCATGCGTTAATGAGCTGGGACAAAAGGCCGGAGCAAAGCTGACCTAAAGCCATTGCAAACACGCCGTAGCGCATGGTGAAAAGCAGAACCAGAGTTTCAAGAGCTTTCTTTATGATTTCAAGCTTTAAGAACACGTCGCTGCGGCCCATAGCCTTTATGGCGTTGAGGTTTGCGGTGTGCAGGGGATAAAATGCGTAAACTACGCAGAAAACCTGCAAAAAGGGAACACAGGGCAGCCATTTGTCGGTTAAAAGCAGCCGCACGATAGGTTCTGCACAGGCGGCAAGACCTGCCATGAGAGGCATCATAATGTAGGAGCTTATTTTAATAGCCCGTCTTGTCATGTCCCGAACCTGAGTTTTATGGTCCTGCTCGGAGGAGAGGACGGGGAGAAGCACACTGTCAATAGAGTAGTTTATGTTCTCCACAATAAGGTTAGGCATGGAGTTTCCGCGCTCGAAGAAAGCAAGGTCGGAATTGGAATATTTAACGCCTATTACAAGGGGGTAAATTTTAAGATAAACGGTATCAAGCAATGAGGAGGCCAGAAGCTTCCAGCCGTAGGACAAAAGACCTTTGAGACGCTTGAAAGAAAACATCTTTTTAGGCTTCCAGCCCACGGTGAGCCAGAGGATTACGGTGTTTACGGTGACGTTTGAAAGCTGCTGGAATACCAGTGCCCACACACCGAAGCCCATGTATGCCATGGAAATACCGAGAACGGCGGAAAAGAGAGTTCCGCCCAGAGTTGCAAAGAAGAAGCGCTTAAATTGCAGAGTCTTTGAAACATAGGCCTGCTGCACGTTCTTAACCCCTGCCACAACCACCGTAAGACCCAGCACCCGCATAACAGGGGTAAGGCCCGGCTCGTTATAAAGCCTTGAAATGGTGGGGGCGAGGAAAAACAGCGCCAGATACAGCACAAGGCAGAAGCTTACATTAAAATAGAATACAGATGAAAAGTCCAGATCATCGGGGTTCTTTTTCTGTATAAGTGCGTTAGCCATACCACTGTCCACAAAAACAAGGAGAATGGAGGTTATAACAGCCACCTTGCTTGTAAGGCCGTAAAGCTCAGGCTCTAAAATTCGCGCAAGAACGATTGTGACTATAAAGGACACAACCTGAGCGCCGCAGCGCTCAAAAAAACGCCAGAAAAGATTGGAAAAGACTTTAAGTTTATTATCCATTAAAAATCTCCGTAAAATTTAAAGAAAAATGGGGTTTATTCCTCGTATCCCCGCTTTTCTCTGTATTTTGCGTGAAGTTTGGGGAACAGTCGTTTAAGTGTGATTTTGAGCTTGTAGGAAGGACTCTGACGCTTATAAATCTCTCTGTAAGGGGGCTTCACCATTTCGTCAACCTTGCCCTCAATAAAGAGCAGCTCATATTCTCTTTCCAGAATTTCATGCTCCACGGCGGGGAGCTGCTGGGGGGTAACGTGAGCCTTTAAGAGAGTGAGCATTTCTTTTTCGCCTACAATAAAGCGGCGCAGCTTTTTATACTGGCTTGTAAGCTTGGAACTCCATGAACCGGGATTGCTGCACAGTCTGTAAACAGACATTTCCTCGTCAATAAAACGAATGGGGCCGTCCAGCAGCAGGCGCAGAGCGTCGGGATAGTCGCTGAATCCGTAGGAGCAGGAAATGAAATAGAAGTCCTTATGGTCGGCAATTATATCCTTTTTTGCCAGCAGAGAGCTGGTGTGGTAAGCATGGCTCATGCCCTTCACCGCATCCTCAAGGAAAATGTCGTGGTCACCCTGACGGGGGATAAAGGGATGGTCGGAGGTGGTGCCGCTGCAATCGTGCACAACAGAGTTATGCACACATGCGCTGTATTCCGGATGAGCCTCCATAAAATCCACCTGCTTTTGCAGCTTTAAGGGGTCGGTCCAGTAATCGTCACCCTCGCAGAAGGCCACATATTTGCCTCTGGCATTGGGGTAGAAAAATTCGTCATAAACGTCCTTATGGAGAGAATAGAGGTTAATTTCCTGATAGAAGGGACGGATAATATCCGGATACTTTTCGGCGTACTCCCGGATTATAGCGGCTGTATTGTCGGTAGATTTATCGTCATTTATAAGAACCTCAAAGCCGAAATCGGTTTTCTGGCTCACAAAGCCGTCCAAAGCACTGCGAATATATTCCTCGTGATTAAAGGCGGCGCACATGACCGTGACAAGACAGTCTCTACTACTCATATTTTCTAAGCCCTCCATAAAATTTAGTCATAACATTATACTACCAAAGCCATAAGAATTCAACACATATATAGAAAAGCCCTCTCAGGGCCGAGTGCCTGAGAGGACTTATAAAATTCAGTTTTCAGCAAGTTCCTTTGCGGTGAGAGCTGCGATCTTAGCGTTATTGAGAACAAGCTTAATGTTGCTCTCAAGGCTGTCGCCGCCGGTAAGCTCAACCACCTTTGCCAGCAGGAAGGGAGTGGTATCCTTACCGTGGATGCCCTGCTCTTTGCACTCTTTAAGAGCCTGCTCAATGGCAGCGTCGATAACCTCTTTATCCATGGAGTATTCCTCGGGAATGGGGTTTGTAACCAGCATACCGCCCTTGTAATCAAGGCCGCGCTGAGCACGGAACATGTCGGCCAGCTCCTTGGGGCTGTCAACACGGTAATCAACGGCAAAGCCGCTCTTTCTGGTGTAGAAGGCGGGAAGCTCCTCAGTGCCGTAGCCTATTACGGGAACACCCTTGGTTTCCAGATATTCAAGGGTGAGGCCAAGGTCCAGAATGGATTTTGCACCGGCGCATACAACCATAACAGGAGTCTGAGCCAGCTCTTCAAGGTCGGCGGAAATGTCCATGGTGGTTTCGGCGCCTCTGTGAACACCGCCTATACCGCCGGTGGCGAAAATTTTAATTCCTGCCATGTGGGCGATAATCATGGTGGTGGTAACGGTGGTAGCACCGTCAATGCCTCTTGCAACCAGAGCGGGCAGGTCACGGCGGCTTGCCTTGGTGACAGCTCTGCCGGCTTTACCCAGATGCTCGATCTCCTCGTGGGAAAGACCGGCTTTAAGTCTGCCGCCTATAACGGCGATAGTGGCGGGAACAGCGCCGTTATCACGGACGCACTGTTCTACCATAAGTGCGGTCTCAACGTTTTTGGGGTAGGGCATACCATGAGAAATTATGGTGCTCTCCAAAGCTACAACAGGTCTGCCTTCGTTAAGAGCCTGCTGTACCTCGGGGGAAATATCAAGATATTTGTTCATTCTGTTTATACTCCTGTTTATTTAATTTCCGCCATTTTTACGGCGGTATCAAGCGCGATTTCAATCATCTGTGAGAATGAAAGCTGTCTGTCCTCAGGGGACAGAGCCTCGGAACGGTAAATGTGGTCGGAAATGGTGCACAGGCACAGAGCACGCTTTCCTGCATAGGCGGCGTTAGCGTAAAGGCCGGCGGCCTCCATCTCTATTGCCATAACACCCATGCGCTTCCACTGGTCGTTCTTGTCCCAGCCGTCGGCAGAATAGAAGTTATCGTTGGAGAGGATGTTTCCGACCTTCATGTCAATGCCTCTTTCCTTTGCGGCTTCAACGGATTTACTTAAAAGGGTGAAGTCTGCAATGGGGGCATAGGTGCCGCCGGTGTTAAACTGCTCCAGATAATTGGAGTTTGTGCAGGCGGCCTGACCGGCAACTATATCCATAAGCTGCAAATCATCTCTTAAAGCGCCGGCAGAGCCGACTCTTATAATATTGTCTACATCATAGAAGTTAAAAAGCTCCCAGCTGTATATTCCGATTGCGGGAATACCCATACCGGAGGCCATGACTGTTACGGGAACACCTTTCCATTTGCCGGTGTGACCCTGAACACCACGGACATTATTCACAAGCACCGGATCTTCCAGAAAATTTTCGGCTATGAATTTTGCTCTCAGGGGATCGCCGGGCATAAGTACGGTTTTGGCGATGTCCTCTTTTTTTGCGTTTATGTGGGGGGTAGGAATAGGCATGTTAATTTCCTCCTGTTTCAAAGTCCTGTTATGCCATAATTATATTGTAGAAAAACTGAAAAGTCAAATTGAAACAGGCGGAAAGATATGATATTATAAAAGAGAGAAAAAATTTTCGGGAGACTTAAATATGAGCGACGTAATAGTAATAGGTATTGCAGGCGGCACAGGCTCCGGCAAAACAACCATAACCAAAAAAATAATCGAGAACTTCAAAAACGATGTTTCGGTAATTCACCATGATAATTTCTATAAGGCCCACCACGGCATGAGCTATGAGGAGCGCTCAAAGCTCAACTACGACCACCCCGATTCCTTTGACACCGAGCTTCTTATTGAGGCTGTCCGGGAGCTTAAAAAGGGTCACAGTGTTTCATGCCCTATTTATGACTACACCATTCACGACAGAACCGACGAGACCATTCAGGTTGACCCGGCAAAGGTCATAATTGTTGAGGGTATTCTGATTTTCCAGTCCATAGATCTGTGCAACGAAATGGATATAAAGATATACGTTGACACTGATGCGGACGTGCGTATTCTGCGCCGTATCGTGCGCGACGTGCAGGAGAGAGGCAGAAGCCTTGACAGCGTTGTGGATCAGTATCTTACCACCGTTAAGCCCATGCACGAGCAGTTCGTTGAACCCAGCAAGCGCAGAGCAGATATAATCATTCCCGAGGGCGGACACAATCAGGTGGCTCTCGACATGGTTATAGAGCGGGTAAGAGCTCATCTTAATAAGGAGAACGAAAACTGATGGCAAAGCTGTATTTTAAATACGGAGCTATGGGCTCATCTAAGTCTGCTCAGGCTCTTATTACCAAATTTAACTATGAGGAGCTGGGAATGTCCGTCTGGCTCATAAAGCCCAGCGTAGACACAAGAGACGGGGCGGATATTATAAGAAGCCGCATCGGTCTTGAGTGCAAGGCGGAAATTATTACCCCCGATGATAATATTAAGGAAAAGTACCTCACAGCCGGAAAGCACGATGTTATTATTGCCGACGAAGCGCAGTTTTTTGCTCCCGAGCAGATAGACCAGCTGAGAGATATTGTGGATGAAGAGGATCTGCCTGTTTTGTGCTTCGGCCTGAGAACCGATTTTCTCACTCACTTTTTCCCCGGCGCACAGCGGCTTATGGAGCTTGCAGATTCCATTACAGAAATCAAAACCGTATGCGCCTGCGGCAGAAAGGCAACGGTCAACGCCAGAATTGACGAAAACGGCAGAGTCATCACTCAGGGAGATCAGGTGCTTTTAGGCGGCAACGACAGCTATGCGGCAATGTGCCATAAGTGCTGGATGGAAAAAATTAAGGCACAGGAAGAACAGTAAAAGAGGGTGAAGTGATTTGAAATCCCACAGAGGCGTAAAGGTGGTAATATTTTTATTGCTGCTGGTGTTTTTGGCCTTTACTTTCTATATTCGCTTTGATACACCGGAAAAAAGAGCTATGGACGGTATAGCGGAAAAGGCTCTGGGTGAGGGTGAAATTAAGTTTATAAGCTATTCCGAAAACGAGGAGGGGCAGCCCCTCAGCGTGTATGAGGACGATGTGTACAGATATACGGTTCTTGCCGACAGCGGTGAGCTTCTGGGTCTTTACATAAATAACGACAGCATGACTAAGCTTGACAGCGCTCTGGTTGAAAGCGACGGAGTTCGGATTTCTGATGAAGAAGCCCAAATTGCCGCAATGGACATTGTGAAAAAGCTCCACCCGGAATGGGATGTTTCAAAGCTCAGCCTTACCGCCTCCAAAACCGACAGTCATCTGGATGAATTCAGATTCGAGGTTCAGGGCGGGGATAAGCCCCTGAGCATAAACCTTGCCTTTAACGGTCAGTTAAGCGGCATAAATAAAGAATTATGTGCATAAAAAAAGACGGGATTTTCCCGTCTTTTTTATTTATTCCTTATTCTGATTATCGCTCTTGATTTTTGCTTTTTCTGCCTTTTTAAGTCTCCGCTTTGCTCTCTGCTTTTTAATAAGGGGTATGAATACTATAAGCAAAACGGCAATAATCACCAGTGCGGGCAGAGCACCTACAAGCCACAGAAGCAGGTCTTTAAAGAAGCGGCCTACACTGTGAAAGCCTCTCTTTAAGGAGTGGAGAAGCTGCTGACCGTAGCTAAGCTCATTTCCGGCAGGCTCGTCGCTGTATTCTCTGACTTCCTGAAGGTTCAGATAAATGGTACTGTAATTTATGCGCCGGTCCCAGTTATTAAGACTTGACTGTAAGCTCTCAATTTCGTAGCGCACATTTGTAAGTTCACCTTCAATGGCGATAATGTCCTCAACGCTTTTTGCCATATCCAGCATTTCAAGCAGTCTTGTTTCCTGCGCGGTGTAGGCTTTAAGTCTTGCCGCGGTGTCGTAATACTGGGCGGAGACATTTTCCGTGTAGGTGTGGCTGTAAGGCACGTTTCCGATAGAGGAGAGGTCACCGCTCATGGTGCTGAAATCCTCGCTGGGAACGCGGATAGTAAAATCTGCGCTGCGGTTATAGTAGCTGCCGGAGCTTTTGGTGTAGTAGTTTGCGTCGTTTACGGAGCTTTGCTCAATGTAGCCGTTGTATTTTGCCACCAGCTCTTTGAGCTGCTCTATGCCTTTTTCAAATTCCGTTGTTTCTACGGTGATTTCCGCAGAGTAGATTATCTTTTCGGGATCCACTTCGGGCAGTTCATTTTCTGCGCCGCCGGCGGCATCTCCTGCAAGGTCAAAGCCCATTTCCTCTGCGGCGGCCTCCGGCGCTCCCATAGGGGCGCGGTTTGCAGCGCCGGGGGCTTCGGCTGCGGTGTCAGATGATTTGCTGCCGCAGGCACAGAGGGAAAAGACCATGAGCAGAGCAAGAAAAATACTGAGAAATCTTTTCACTTTTTTTCCTCCTTATATTTATTTTTGAACTATCTGATTGTATGACGGCATAGAGTGGTAAAAGTTTCCGCTTTT
>JAHHRQ010000021.1 GCA_020025715.1 Oscillospiraceae bacterium
AAAAGCCTGTATCCCATCGGGATACAGGCTTTTTTTCTATCCCTTCTTCGTAAGGGATTCGGAGCCTGAGAGGGCAAAAGTCCTCGGTCTTATTTTTCGCTATTCCTTTTTCAGAATATGTTGAAAACTTTATCCGCTTTTCCCGCCGCCGCAGTCATGCGGCGGTTTTTTATTGTCCTTGGGGAAAACTTGTGGTAAAATACTAAGCGCAAAAAAATCAATTAGAGACCTCCGCATGTTCTGCGGAAAAGGAGTTAGTATTTTGGAAACTATAAACGAGATACTGGCAAGGGAGCTTGACAGACCTCTCAGCCATATTGAAAACGTTGTAAATCTTCTGGACGAGGGAAACACCATTCCTTTTATCGCCCGTTACCGTAAGGAAATGCACGGTGCTATGGATGATACCTCTCTGAGAACTCTTGAGGAAAGACTCCAGTATCTGCGCTCTTTGCAGGAACGCAAGGAGACAGTTAAAAAATCCATAGAGGAGCAGGGCAAGATGACAGAGGAGCTGTCTGCTGCCATTGATGATGCAGTTACCCTTGCCTCCCTTGAAGACTTATACAGACCCTATAAGCCCAAACGCCGCACCAGAGCCACCATTGCAAGAGAAAAGGGACTGGCACCTCTGGCAGAAATTCTTTTCGCTCAGGAGCTTGACATTCCCGCACCTGAGGAGCTGGCGGCAGAATATGTGGACGCTGAAAAGGGCGTTGAGAGCGTTGAGGACGCACTTGCCGGAGCTTCCGACATTATTGCAGAGCAGATTTCCGATGACGCAGAGATAAGAAAGATACTCCGCGGCTTTATCGAGGCAAACGCCTCCATAGTGTCTTCTGCCGCAACCGAGGAAGATTCCGTTTACAGACTTTATTATGAATTTACCCAGAGAATAGGCAAGATGCAGGGTCATCAGGTGCTTGCCCTCAACAGAGGCGAAAAAGAGGGCTTTTTAAAGGTCAGCGTTGAGCTTGACAGAGATGCTGCATTGCAGAAGCTGCGCCGGGTTGTTATTAAGCCCGGTTCTCCCGCTATGGCATTTGTAAGAAATGCTGCCGATGACGCATATGACAGACTGCTCTGGCCCTCCATGGAGAGAGAAACCAGAAACGACCTTACCGACTGGGCATGTGAAGGCGCAATTAAGATGTTCGGTCTTAACCTTAAGCCCCTGCTTATGCAGCCCCCTGTAAAGGGCAAGGTCACCATGGGTCTTGACCCCGGATACCGCAACGGCTGCAAGGTGGCAGTTGTTGACGGCACAGGCAAGGTTCTTGATACTGCGGTTGTATATCCCACATTCAGCGAGGGCAGAAAGAAAGAGGCTATAAGAACCCTGTCCGCTCTTATCAGAAAGCACGGAGTTCAGCACATAGCAATAGGCAACGGCACTGCCTCCAGAGAAACCGAGCAGATGACTGTTGAGATGCTCAAAGAGCTGGGCGGCGGACAGTCCTAC
Source organism: Oscillospiraceae bacterium (assembly GCA_020025715.1). Taxonomy (GTDB): domain Bacteria; phylum Bacillota; class Clostridia; order Oscillospirales; family Oscillospiraceae; genus Limivicinus. The sequence continues at coordinate 1,463 of JAHHRQ010000021.1, forward strand.
GCCATAGTTAACGAGGCCGGCGCATCCGTTTACTCCGCTTCAAAGCTTGCCGCAGAGGAATTCCCCGAATATGATGTAAACCTCCGTTCTGCCGTTTCCATTGCAAGACGTTTGCAGGACCCTCTGGCAGAGCTTGTAAAAATCGAGCCTATGGCAATAGGCGTAGGCCAGTATCAGCACGACATGCCTCAGGCAAAGCTGGAAGAAACTCTGGACGGCGTTGTAGAGGACTGCGTTAATGCGGTAGGCGTTGATATAAACACCGCCTCTCCCTCACTTTTACAGAGAGTTTCCGGTCTTAACAAGACCACTGCAAAGAATATCGTAACTTACCGTGAAGAAAACGGCCCCTTTACCTCCCGCAAGGAGATTAAGAAGGTTCCCAAGCTCGGCCCCAAGGCTTTCCAGCAGTCAGCAGGCTTCTTGAGAGTGCCGGAGAGCAAGCATGTGCTTGATAACACCGCTGTCCACCCCGAAAGCTATGATGCCGCAGAGAAGCTTCTGGTGCTCTGCGGATACAGCCTTAAGGATGTGGCAGAGGGCAATATTGCAGAGCTTTTAAAGCGCATGGAGAGCTACGGCGTGGCTAAAGCCGCCGCAGAGTGCGGAGTAGGTGAGCCTACACTCCGAGATATTGCTCAGGAGCTTATGAAGCCCGGCAGAGACCCCCGCGAGGATCTGCCCCCTGTGCTGCTGAGAAAAGACGTTCTTGAAATCAAGGACTTAAAGCCCGGCATGGTTCTCACCGGAACTGTCAGAAACGTTATAGACTTCGGCGTTTTCGTTGACATCGGAGTTCATCAGGACGGCCTTGTTCACGTTTCCCAGATAAGCGACAAGTTCATCCGCCACCCCAGCGAGGTGCTGGCAGTGGGCGACATTGTAAAGGTCGTAGTTCTGGATGTAGACGAGAAAAAGCACCGTATATCCCTGTCTATTAAACAAGTAAAGGAATAATATTTAGACAAAACTGGCTAAAGTGTCAAAAAATCCACCGTTGGAGCGGTGGATTTTTTGTTTACTACGGTAATTGAATTATTTCTGTTAAAGCTATATACTTTTCCCGAATAAAGGAGGACTTTAGATGAGCGTTAAAATAATATGCGATTCTGCGTGTGATATGACAAGAGCCGAGGCTTCCGCAAAAGACATTACCCTTCTGCCTCTAAAGACTCTTATTGACGGTAAAGAGTATAGAGACGGCGTTGATATAGACGGCGCCGGTTTTTATAAGATGCTTGCAGAGTGCAAAACTCTGCCTACAACAAGCCAGATCGGCCCTTCCGAATTCTTGAATGCCTACAACGAGGCGGGAAAGGAAAACGAGATTGTAGTTCTTTCCATGTCCGGCGACCTTTCCGGCACCGCCCAGAGTGCGAGAATTGCGGCTATGGAGTTCGACGGAGAGGTTTACTGCGTTGACACTTTAAATATTACCGCCGGCGAGCGGGTTCTGCTTGAATACGCCATAAGGCTGAGAGACGAGGGCAGAAGCGGTAGGGAGATAGCCGATGAACTGGAAAAGGCAAAGGAAAAGGTCTGCATTGTTGCAAGAGTGGATACCCTCGAATACCTTAAAAAGGGCGGCAGACTCGGTAAGCTTGCAGCCATTGCAGGCACGGTATTAAACGTGAAGCCTGTTCTGGGAATGGTAAACGGCGAAATTAAAATTCTGGGCAAGGCCAGAGGTGTAAAGCAGAGCAACAACATGCTTACCGATATAATCAAAAAGCGGGGCGTTGATTTCTCCATGCCCATTATGCTTGCCTACTCAGGCTCCGACAGAAGCCTTCTGGACTCTTATGTGGAATACTCCCGCAGCCTGTGGGAGGGCAAAATCGATAAGCTCCCCGACTGCATCATGGGCAGCACTATCGGCACCCATGCAGGCCCCGGCGCTGTGGCAGTTGCATTTTTCGAGAAAAATCATCAGTAAAATATACGGAAACTCAAAAAATACCGCATAGTTATTAAATATTCAGAAAACCAAAACAGCAGGAACCATTTCAGACACATTGAATGGTTCCTGCTGTTTTCTATCATAAACGCACCAGTGTTTGGCTATGATGCGCATAAATTCCAAAAATATATATTTGATGCCGATTCTTATCGGCTGATATACTCCTAAAATTACCAATAACCCGAAAATACGAAAAATTACACAGTCTGATTTATTTCAGACCGGATACGGGATTTTAATTTGCGGCGTGTTTGCGTCTCAGGGACAGGCAGTCGGCAATCATGGCGATAAATTCGCTGTTTGTGGGCTTGCCCTTGATGTTGGAAACGGTATAACCGAAGAACTTCTGCAAGGTTTCGATGTCTCCTCTGTCCCATGCGACTTCTATTGCATGGCGTATGGCTCTCTCGACTCTTGAAGGAGTTGTGTTGAACTTCTTTGCAACCTCAGGATAAAGAACCTTGGTTACGGCGTTTATCATGTCCATATCCTTTATGGTAAGGATTATGGCCTCACGGAGATACTGATAACCTTTTATGTGGGCGGGAACGCCGATTTCGTGGATTATATCGGTAACTGCGCCTTCAAGCTCCAAATCCTCCTGAGCCTGAACAGCATGGCAGTCATAGCCTGCGTGTTCGATGACGTTGCGGACAGCGCCGTTAAACTGGCGTATGTGGGCAAAGAGAGCAGATGTGTCACAGGGCTTGGGCATGAAATACTCAGCGCCCAGATTGGAACATTCTGCCAGAACTGAGGAGTTCACAAAGCTGGAGAGAATTATTACCCTCGGTGTGGTGCCGCTGTCGGACAGGCGTCGCAGAAGCTCAAGTCCGTCCAGCTTTGGCAGCACCAAATCCATGAGCAACAGGTCGGGGTGTAGTTCGGTTACCATTGAAAAAGCCTCAGTACCGTCACATGTGGTACCGATTACCTCCATGTCGCTCTCCTTGGATATGACATCTGTAAGCAGCTTGCAGAAATCGTGGTTCGCGTCAGCAATTAAGATTCTTGTTTTAGTTTCCATAATACTTTCCTCCCGTTTATGCGATAAAATCGATTATGTACTAATTGAAGCATATAAACCGTCTCGTCGCATTAAATTTACCATAGTTGACACATTCAGAACAACAGAAAACTGTCGAACAACGCGGATAACATGTTGACATAATATCGGATAATCCCGCATAATGCAATATCATTCGATAACATCTGACAAAAAATTCTAAACAGATTTGTCGAATTTTGTCGAAAAGGAAATAAATGGAAATAAAATTTTCTGAAAAATACGGTAAAATTTTAAATTAAAGCTGCTGATAATTGAAAGAAAACGGCTCCTGTGCTAAAATAAAAAAACCATTTCCAACTTATGAGGAATTTAGATAATGAATAAATTTACATTGCTTTTAATTGCATTCTGTCTAAGCCTGTCGGGGGTATTATCCGGCTGCAGCCGGCTTCCGTCCCCTCCCGGCATGGATAAGGCTGCGCCGGAGCCTGTGGAGGTTGAAGATGTGGTTTTGCCGCAGCTGAGCAAAAGCGAAAGCCTCGGTATGCAGAGCTACATGAGCGGCGGCAGGGCGATTATTATAAATGACCGGCTTTACTGCATGGACTTTGACGAAAACTTAACCCCCGCACTGTGCTCCTACGACCTCACTTCCGGAAAGCCTGAAAACTTCACGGTTTTAATTTCCGACTGTGTGCCGGAATACCTCTGCGCCTATGGGGAGCGCATTTATTTCATAGATAAAAAGGCAGGGGGAAATATTGAAAGCGTGAACCTTGACGGGGGAGACCGGCAGATAGTAAAGGAAGGCCCATGCGATTTTCTCAGAATATATGAGGATAAGATGTATTACTGCGACAACGCAATGCGCTTTTGCGTTTCCTCGCCCCTCGGAGCAGGTGAGGAGATTATAATGTCGGAGACATGCTATTATCCTTATGTGACAGGGGACAGCTTTATATATCAGCTTGGCAGAAATGAGCAGCTTTATATAAAAAATCTCAGCACCGGAATTGTAACCGAGCTTACGGATCTGCCCTCATACGCCCCGGTTATTGCAGAGGGGAGACTTTACTGCACCGTTCCCGGAGGCGTGCTCAGCATTGCAGCCGACGGGCTGAACCCCTTGAAATATGAGCTTGGCGAAATTCAGGGAACGGCAGAGCTTGCCCTCAGAGACGATAAAATCTATATCCGCGGCGTTAGCGGCGGAAAAGAAATCAGAGAGTGGAGCTTCAGCACTGAAAATCCCAAGGAGAGCTTTCAATATGAAATCTGCGGTAATTACAGCCTGTGTCAGTATATTGATGAAAGCTTTGCCCTTTATGCAAATTATGAGGCAGGGGGCAGAATAAAAAGCTATACCATTATAGACGACAAAGGGGGACAGACTCAGTTTCTTTTAGGCAAAATCCTCTATTAGTCGGCAGAATTGTTAACTTTTTAAAAAATTGCTTGACAACGGTAGATTTAATGATATACTCTCAACAGTGAAAAACTTCATACCTTATCAAGAGTGGTGGAGGGAACGGCCCTGTGAAACCCGGCAACCTGCTTACGGCAAGGTGCTAAATCCGGCGGTGTACGAAAGATGAGGCTTTCTTAAACAGATTGATTCAGCGCTCCGTCGGAAGACGGGGCACTTTTTTTACATTTTTTTATATATTAAAATTTTTATTTAGGAGGATTACTATGAGCCACTTTTTCTTTACATCCGAGTCCGTGACTGAAGGACATCCCGATAAAATCTGCGACCAGATTTCCGATGCTGTACTGGACGCTATACTTGAGCAGGACCCTATGGGCAGAGTTGCATGTGAGACTACCGTCTCCACCGGCCTTGTCCATATTATGGGCGAAATCAGCACCAACTGCTATGTAGATATTCCCAAAATCGCAAGAGGCGTTATCCTTGACATCGGTTACGACAGAGCTAAATACGGCTTTGACGGCGATACCTGCGGCATCATCACCAACATAGACGAGCAGTCCGGCGACATCGCCATGGGCGTTGATAAGTCTCTGGAAAACAAGGCTGACGAGGAGTCCGAACTCCAGAACGGCGCAGGCGACCAGGGCATGATGTTCGGTTACGCATGTGACGAGACCGAAGAGCTTATGCCTCTGGCAATCTCCCTTGCCCACAAGCTTGCTCTCCGCCTTACCGAGGTCAGAAAGAGCAATGTTGTTGACTATCTCCGTCCCGACGGCAAAACTCAGGTCACTGTTGAGTACGACGAGGAGCGCCGCCCGGTTAGAGTTGACACCGTTGTTATCTCTACTCAGCACGCCCCCGAAGCTTCTCTGGAGCAGATCAGAAAGGACATGATCGAGCTTGTTATTAAGCCCATTGTTCCCGCAGAGCTTCTGGACGAGAACACCAAGTATTTCGTAAACCCCACCGGCCGCTTTGTTATCGGCGGACCTCAGGGCGACTCCGGCCTTACCGGACGCAAGATTATTGTTGATACCTACGGCGGCAGTGCTCCCCACGGCGGCGGTGCTTTCTCCGGCAAGGACCCCACCAAGGTTGACCGCTCCGCTGCATATGCCGCACGCTGGGCAGCAAAGAACGTTGTTGCAGCCGGCCTTGCAAAGCGCTGCCAGATTGAGCTTGCCTACGCAATCGGCGTTGCAAAGCCTGTTTCCGTTCTGGTTGAAACCTTCGGCACCGGCATTTACCCCGACGACAAGATAAGCGAAGCTGTGGAAAAGGTCTTTGACTTCCGCCCCAGCGCCATTATCAGAGATCTGGATCTCCGCAGACCTATTTACAGAAAACTCGCAGCCTATGGCCACATGGGTCGTGAGGATCTGGGCGTCCGCTGGGAGGACAGAGACAAGGTTGAGGCACTCCTTGAGGCAGTAAAGTAAAAAATAAAAAAATCCGCTGAGAAATTCTCAGCGGATTTTTTTATCCTGATTATTCGGCGTGAATGTTTATAAATTCTGCTCTAAGCTTTGAATAGGTGATTATCTGCTCTTTATAAAGGCTTGTATAGCCGGAGAGCATGTAGGAAATGAAGCAGACTACGGCAAAATACGGGAAGCCTGCCGCTCCGAAAAGCTCAATGGAGAGGATAAGGGAGCCGAGGGGGCAGTTGACTGCACCGCAGAAAAGACCTGCCATACCCAGCGCTGCCGCAAATCCCGCAGGAAGTCCCAGCAGGGGAGCTGCCGCACAGCCCAAGGTTGCGCCGATAAATAAGGTAGGCACTACTTCGCCGCCCTTAAAGCCGAAGGAAAGGGTAATGGCGGTAAAGAGTATTTTCATAATGAAGGCTTCGGGTCTTACCTGCCCCTGCTCAACAGCCTTGATTATAATGGGCATACCTGCTCCGTTATAGTCCATATTGCCCACAAGGAAGGTGAGCACGATAACAATTCCGCTGCCCACAAGAATTCTGACATATGCGTTGGGGAAGTATTTCCCTGTAAGACGCTCGGAATGGTGGAGCAGCTCGCAGAAAAGAACGCTTACCATGGCGCAGAAAAATGCGAGAATAATGACTTTTAAAACGCCGGTTGTGGAAAGCGCCATAGCTTCAACTGCAAAGCGGGTGGGGGCAATGCCGAAAATCCTTGTTATGCCGTATGCCACAAATGCGGCGGTGCTGCAAGGCACGAGACCGGAATAGTGGATAAGACCCACACTGCACACCTCAAGGGCAAAAACCGTTGCTGCCACAGGAGTTCCGAAAAGAGCGGAGAACACAGCTGCCATGCCGCACAGAACGGCTATGGGAGCTTCTTTTTCGTTGAGCCTTAAAAGCTTTCCTATATTGCAGCCCAGACCGCCGCCTATTTGCAGCGCTGCACCCTCTCGTCCGGCAGAGCCGCCGCAGAGGTGGGTGAGAGCTGTGGCAATAAATATTACAGGCACCAGCAGTATAGGAACTTTTTCACCGAAGTGGACAGAGCCGATAATGGCGTTAGTGCCCTTGCCCTCGGTTTTGGTGATCTTATAGATAAATACTATAATTATACCGCACATGGGCATGAGAAACAGCAGCTTGGGATGGGCCATGCGAAGCTCGGTTACATATCCTACGCTTAAATGGAAGGCAGAGCCCACAAGGCCGCCGATAATGCCCACTACCAGAGCCACCAGAATCCATTTGCAGAACATTTTAAGAAACATGCCCAATGTTTTGATATTGGGTTTTACATATTCACTCAATCAAATCACAATCCATTCTCTCTGAAATATCCGTCTGTACTATATCATAAAAGCGGGGCGTTGAGACAGCTTTTTTCAAAAACTTTTAATTTTCTCCAATAAATAAGGACAGGTTTGCCTGTCCTTAAAGTTTATCTGTTTAAAATCCTCAGCACGTTTTCGCACTGGAGCTCAATTCCCAGAGGTATGCAGCTTTCGTCTATATTAAAGCATGAGCTGTGGCATACCCGGTGCGCCTCACCCTCAATGCCGCAGCCAAGGTGGAAAAAGCATGCAGGTCTTGCAGCGGCAAAATAGGCAAAGTCCTCAACGCCTAAAGAGGGGTCTTTCCGCATGACTATATTTTCACTGCCTATAAGGGAAACGGCGGTTTCACGCACCAAATCCACCATTTCATCGGAGTTTATAAGAGGGGAGTAGCTCGGCTCAATTATAAGCTCCGCTCTGCCGCCTAACATCTGCGCTGTCTGCTCACATATGTTTTTTATCCTGTCTCTGGCAAAAAGCCTTGTGTCAGGGTCAAGGGTGCGGATTATGCCGGTAAGCTCCACGAAATCAGCTATCTGGTTTCTCACATTACCGCCCTTAATTGTACCGAAAGAGCAAACGGCGGAGTCCACAGGGCTGACGTTCCGGCTCACAAAGCTCTGAACGTTATTTATTATCTGGGCGGCTATGAGTATTGCGTCAACACCCTCATTGGGTCTTGCACCGTGGCATGAGCGGCCGTAGATTTTTAAGGTGAGCATATCGGAGGCGGCGTACATTTTGCCGTATTTAATGCCGATTTTTCCCGCGGGAATGTCCGGCTCCACATGCAGTCCCAGCATGCAGTCCACATGGGGATTTTCCAGACACCCTTCCTTTATCATCCTGTCTGCGCCGCCTATGGTTTCCTCAGCGGGCTGGAAGATAAGCTTCACATTGCCGTGGAGGCTGTGACGGATTTTGGAAAGAGCGGCGGCAACGCCCCACAAAATAGCCGTGTGGGCATCATGGCCGCAGGCGTGCATAACTCCTTTAACCTTGGAGCAGTAGGGAAGGTCGGTATTCATTTCCTCAATGGGCAGGGCGTCCATATCTGCTCTTATACCAACGGTCTTTCCGGGAAAGCCGCCCTCTATAAGACCGACTATGCCGGTTCCTGCAACGTTCTTCTTGTAGGGAATATTAAGCTCGTTGAGCTTTCCGCATAGAAGCTCCATGGTGTTAAACTCCATTTCCGACAGCTCGGGATTTTCGTGGAGGTGGCGGCGGAGTGCGATTGCGTCTGAACCTATATTTTCACTTTTGATGATTTCACGAATATTTTCCATTTTATCACCTTCCGGTATATATTAAAAAAAGAAGCAGCTTTCGTGTGAAAACTGCTTCTTTAATGGCGGAGATGGAGAGATTCGAACTCTCGATACCCTTTTGGGGTATACACGATTTCCAATCGTGCGCGCTCGACCAACTACGCGACATCTCCGTATTGCTCAAGAAATCATTTATATGAAATTTACAGCTTGCTCATTATACGGCTAAATGCTCATAAAGTCAAGGCTAATTTTGAAGAAATTTAAAAAATTTCTGAAACTTGGGATAAAAGACCGTTTTTTGAAGATAATATGGCTGTAAGACCTGATTTTAAGGGGGAAAAACGGCGTTGAAAATGAGTAATGAGGAGTACCGGCAGTACTCCGAACAGCATATGCCCCGTTCACCGTTTATAAAAGATGCGCTTAATGCTTTCTGGATAGGAGGGCTTATATGCACTTTAGGGCAGTTCATTTTGAATATCTATAAAATGTGCGGCTTAAATCCGGAGGCGGCGGCAACGGCGGAGTCCGTAACTCTGGTGTTTATAGGAGCGCTGCTCACCGGTCTCGGAGTTTATGACCGCATTGCAAAATACGCGGGAGCGGGTACCCTTGTACCCATTACCGGTTTTGCAAATTCAGTGGTAGCACCGGCACTGGAATTTAAGACTGAGGGCTTCATTACCGGAACTGCGGCAAAGATGTTTGTAATTTCAGGGCCTGTTATAGTATACGGCATATCGGCAAGCGTAATTTACGGGCTGATACTGTGCCTTATCGGATAAGGAGCAAGGAATATGGCTAAAAACAAGAAAAAGAAGAAACAGGAAAAGCTTGGTCATGTGCCTGTAATAACAGGCCACGACTGCAAGGCTGAAATCGAAAGCCCCTCCAGAGGACGCTTTGAGGAGCGGGAGTCCGATATGCCCAACGGCACATCGGGAAATTACAGCTAAAATCCAATAACAGACAAAAGGCATTGCGGCGCACCGCAATGCCTTTTGTTTTTTTGAAAGAAGAAACTATACCAATCAGAAAAGACTCTGAATGATAATGATTGCAATAAGTACAGGCAGTACATACTGGAAGTAAAGCTTTAATTTGGGGGAGAACTTTATGCCGTCGCCCTTGTTGGCCTCTGCCAGATACTTGTCGAAGCCCCAGCCCCACTTGCTCACGCAGAACAGCAGGTACACAAGAGAGCCGATAGGCAGCAGGAGGTTTGAAACTATGTAGTCCTCACTGTCAAGTACGCCCCTTGCACCGATAATGTGCAGGCTCTCCCAGACGTTGAAGCCGAGAACACAGGGGATACTGGTGATGAGAACGATAATGCAGTTGATTGCAGCGGCCTTGCTTCTCTTCCAGCCGAAGTTATCACAGCAGCAGGCAATAAGGTTTTCGAAAACTGCAATAACGGTTGAGAAGCTTGCAAAGGTCATGAACAGGAAGAACATGGCACCCCAGATTCTGCCGCCGGTCATGTTTACGAAGATATTGGGAAGGGTAACGAAAATAAGGGAAGGACCCTGATCCGGCTCAACGCCGAAGCTGAAGCATGCGGGGAAAATGATAAGGCCGGACATTACTGCAACGAAGGTATCCATAACGCAGATTCTGCCGGCTTCACCGGGCAGGGTGTGATGGTCGGACATGTAGGAACCGAAAATCTCCATAGCGCCTATGCCGAGGCTCAAAGTGAAGAAGGCCTGATTCATAGAGGCGGAGATAACATTTTTAAGGCCGACAGCCTTTACCTTTTCAATATCGGGCAGCAGGTAGAAGGAAACGCCTTCCTTTGCGCCGGGGAGGGTCAGGGAGTGGATTGCCAGAATGAGTATCAGCACTATGAGGGCTGTCATCATAACCTTTGTGATACGCTCAAGACCGTTTTGAAGGCCGAAGGAGCAGATTATAAAGCCTACTATAACGGTAACTACCATCCAGAAGCCCATTTCACCGGGATTTGCCAGCATACCGCCGAAAGCACCGCCCACAGCCTCAGTGCTCATTCCGAGAGCAAAATCGCCTTTAATGAACTTTATGAAGTAATCCAGCATCCAGCCTGAAACGGTGGTGTAGAACATCATCAGTATGTAGTTGCCGAGAACACCGAACCAGCCGTGGATATGCCATTTACTGCCGGGATTTTCCAGTGCTTTATATCCGCCCACTGAGCTTCTGCGGCTTGCGCGGCCGACTGCCAGCTCCATTGTGAGAACCGGAATACCCATGGTAATTAAAAACAGCAGGTAAAACAGTACAAAAAAACCGCCGCCGTTCTGACCCACCACATAAGGGAAACGCCAGACATTTCCGATGCCTATGGCGCAGCCTGCGCTCACAAGCAAGAAGCCGATTCGGGATTTGAAATTCTCTCTGTTCATAACATCTTTTCTCCTAAAAAACTTTAGAAAGCCGTTTTAAAACTCGGCTTTCTGAGTGTTTCTTATAATACAGCGCCTAATATAGAATTGCAAATACTGTTTTTTGATGTTATAATAAGAAAAACTTATTTTACTCTGAAAGCCTTGTCAGGAGAGAAAAAGATGAATCTAAACCAGCTTCGATATTTTGTAGCCGCTGCGGAGACAAGCAGCTTTACAAGCGCCGCTTCTCAATATTACATTTCCCAGACCGCCGTAACCCAGCAGATAAAGGCGCTGGAGGAAATTGTGGGTGTTCCTCTCTTTGACCGCAGCAGCCGGCCCATTGCCCTCACCCCTGCGGGAAATGCCTTTTTAATTGATGCAAAAGCCATACTGGAGAGAGTAAACCGCGCTATGGACAGAGTGCAGGAGGCATCGGTAGGCTTTGTGGGAAGTCTCAGAGTGGGCTACACAAAGGGCTATGAAAAAAGCGACATCTCAAAGACTCTGAGAGCCTTCAGAAGCCGCTATCCGAACGTTCTTGTGTCCTGTTACAGAAACGATACAGATGCTCTTGCAGCAGGACTTCAAAGGGGAGAATATGACCTTATATTCACATGGGACTCCACGGAGCTGTGGAAGGAAAAAAACACAGTCTGCCGTCTGGCGGAGAGAAATCCCCTTGTGGTGGCAGTTTACAGCAACCACCCCTTTGCAAGCCGTAAGGTGCTTAAAAGAAGCGAGCTGAAAAACGAGAGCATTTTATACATGACCCCCTCCAGCACCGGTGATTCCGCCGGTGACCAGCAGTTTTATGAGCTGTACCACAGTGCAGGCTATCAGCCTGACATCATATTCCGTTCAAACGACGCGGAGAGTATTCTGATGATGGTGGCGGCAGGGGAGGGAATTTCCCTTCTGCCTGAATATGTAACCAGAGGCCACGGAAACTCGGAGGAGCTGGTTTTCATCCCTCTTGAGGGTGAGGAAGATAAGGTGGAAATTATAGCCGCATGGCCCAAAGAGAGCAACAATCCGGTTCTGCGCAGATTTACGGACTTTGTGTGGAAAGAAGATAAATAAAAAAATGCCGTCCCTTAAAAGGACGACATTCAGCCAATGTTTAAAACTTCCCTCATGCTTGCACGTTCAGTTTCTGGTGTATGTAGTTTTCTACTTCCTCAAACTCTATTCCCAGAGCTACCGACAGTTCGCCGTGGAGCATGTCCTTGGCTCTTTTCATTGTAGCCTCTGCTCTGCTGCTCTTGGTTTTCCGTTCAAAAATACGGCTGCCTAATCCTTTGATTATGGACACAAGAACCTCGTTGCTGTGGAGTTTAAAAAGCGACTTGTAATAGGCATCCACATGGTTGAAGCGGTTATCATTACAGATTGCAGGCTCAATATCGGGAATTGATGCTATTAGACTTTCCGCCTCCTCGCGGCTCATTACCGGCCGCATATAGGTATCGGAATCAATAGGAGCAAAATAGATTCCGCTGCCTACAAGAGGGCAGAGGTGGTAGTAGAGTTTGTTTTCGGAAGCGCCGGAAATGCCAAGCGGAGCAATTTTTTCCACCGTACAGACACCGTTTTCTCCGTAAATAATTTTTTCACCTATCGAAAACATCTCAAGATCCCCTATATTATAATGATGTACCTATATGATACAACATTTTAAGAAAAAATTCTATGGCTTTTTCGTAAAATTTTAACTTTCTTTCGATTTATTTTAGAAATTTTGGCGTATATTATCAAATGCTCATTGTGAAAAAGCCTCCGGCCTGATATAATGCTATATCAAAGCTCAATAAAACAAAAGCTTAATGGTAAAATCATAGTTACGCCAGAAGGATGATTATATAGTGAAACTTTATTTTTACGGACATGATTATAAATATGCGGTAGAGCAGATGCTGCTGACGCTTTTCCCTCAGGAAAGACCGGAATATCCGGAGGAAAAAACTGCGGAGGACAGCATGGAGGTAAGATTAAGCCGCGGCGGGAAATTTACAACCGCTACATGCAGGCTTAATATAAACGGCAGCACTTACAACGGCAGAGGTGCCGTGGGAAATAAGCTGCTTACAACTCCTATTGAAACTGACAGGCAGTGCCAGCATATAATTAAGGACGCTATATACAGAGCTGCGCTCTCATCCGGAATTCAGCACCCTGTCTGGGGTTCTCTCACAGGAGTTCGACCCGGAAAGCTGATGACTCCCTACCTCGAAGAAGGTATGGGAGACAAAGAGGCCATGAAGGCCTTTATGGAGGAATATGATGTAAGTCCCGAGCGGGCAAAGCTCTGCCTCGATACCAGTAAAGAGACTGTGAGACTCGAAAAGTCACTGGGGGAAAAGGACGTCTGCCTTTATGTGGGAATTCCTTTCTGCCCCACCCGCTGCGCTTATTGCAGCTTTGTAAGCCAGTCTGTTGAAAAGAGCATGAAGCTTATTGCGCCTTTCTTTGAGGCACTTAAAAAAGAGGTTCGGGCTGTTGCGGAGCAGGTTAAAATTCAGGGACTTCGGGTAATTTCCATATACATGGGCGGCGGTACACCTACCACCCTTTCTGCCTCTCAGATTGATGAACTGTGCAGCCTTATTGAGGAGTGCTTTGATTTAAGCTATATGAGAGAATACACCGTTGAGGCGGGACGCCCTGATACCATTACAGAGGCAAAGCTTCAGGCTCTTAAAAAGCACGGTGTGGGCAGAGTGAGCGTAAATCCTCAGACCATGTCCGACAAGGTTTTAAACACTATCGGCCGCCGTCACAGCGCAGATGATATAATTTCCGCACTTAAGCTTGTCCGCGAAGCGGGAGACTTTGCCGTAAACATGGACCTTATTGCAGGCCTTCCCGACGACAATGTGGAAAGCTTCCGCGAAACCATGGATAAGGTTCTCGCTCTCGACCCGGAAAACATCACCGTTCACACTCTGGCCCTTAAAAAAGGCTCCAGAATAATGCTGGAGGGTTCCGACATCCCCGGTGCTGCCGAGGTTGGAAAGATGCTGGATATAGCAATGGAGAAGCTCAGGGGAGCGGGTTATGAGCCCTACTACCTCTACCGGCAGAAATTCATGTCCGGCGGATTTGAGAACGTGGGTTGGACTAAAAAGGGATACGAGAACATATATAACATATGTATAATGGAGGAGCTGTGCAGCATAATTGCCATGGGCGGCGGCGGTTCCACCAAGCTTATCCGCCACGACGGAGAAATGAACATCAGACTCACAGCGCCTAAATATCCTCAGGAATACATTGGGAATATTGAAAAGACCTGTGCTGACAAACAGAAAATATCAGAATTTTATGCAGACATAAAAAAGAAGGAGTGAAATTAAATGGCTTTTGAGCTTAACGAAATAAACTTCAAAACTATTTCCGACCCCGGAGCTTTAGTAGAAGAAGGCGACGCTGTATATCACGAGCGTATTTCCAAAGCGGCTGACATGATAATCGAAAACCGAAAAAACAGCCCCATTGTGCTCCTGTCCGGCCCCTCCGGCTCCGGTAAGACCACTACCGCTATGAAAATAAGCGACGAACTTAAAAGACGTGGAATAGGCACTCACTATGTGGGCATGGATGACTACTTCAAGACCATCGACCCGGAGACCGTTCCCCGCACCCCCGAGGGAGATATGGACCTTGAAAGCCCTCTGTGCGTTGATATGGAGCTTATGAACAAGCATTTTGACATGCTCTCCAGAGGCGAGCGTATTTTCGTTCCCAAATACGAGTTTTCAAGAAAAATGCGTGTTCAGGAGCCTTCAAAATCCATAAAGCTGCACAAGGATGAGGTTGTGGTATTTGAAGGTATTCACGCTCTTAACGACATGATAACAGACCGCCACCCCGAAGCCTTCAAGCTCTACATTTCAGCCCGAAGCGATGTTATGTTTGAGGGAAAGGTAGTGTTTAAGAGAACATGGTTCCGCCTTGTGCGCCGCACTGTCAGAGACTACAACTTCCGCGGCTCCGACGCAGCAGAAACCATGAGCATGTGGGCAAACGTCAGAAGGGGAGAAAAGGCATACATATCTCCCTTTAAGAATAAGGCCGATATGCAGTTTGATACAGCTCTTCCCTATGAGCTGCCGGTGTTCAACCACACCGCAACGGAGCTGTTTAAATCCGTGCCTGAGGGTATTGAGCGCTTTGATGAGCTGCGCTCCGTTCTGCCCGCCTTACAGCTTTTCGGAGATATAGACGAAAAGTATGTTGCCAAGGACTCCCTTATAAGAGAGTTTATAGGCGGCGGCATCTACGAATATTAAAAAATAAACGCCGGAGAAATCCGGCGTTTTCTTGTTTTAAGATATTTTTACAAAAATATTAGCCTGAAAAGATAAAAAACCCTTGAATAGCCTTAGAAACTATTGTATAATATTTTTCGTAAAAGGAGGCGAAACACATGGAATTCGGAGAAATACTGGCAAAAAAGCGGAGAGAGCTGGGGCTTAACCAGTCGCAGCTTGCAGACAGGATGAGCCTTATGGGGATGCCCCTTTCAAATCAGGCAATTTCAAAATGGGAGAAAGGCACAACCCTGCCTAATGCAAAACAGTTTCTCACCCTGTGCAGAGCCTTGAATATCGAGGATATTAACGGGCTTTTCATAGGCGGGGGAGACGGCGTTTTCCACGGCCTTAATGCCGAGGGACGGAAAAAAGCCATGGACTATATAGAACTTTTACGTGAAAGCGGCCGCTACGCCCAGAGAAAAAACAGGGATGTTCAGGACCGCGTCAGAACCCTGCCGCTGTATTCTCTGGCTGTTTCCGCCGGTACAGGTCAGTTCCTTGACGGCGAGGATTATGAAATGGTGGAAGTGGGACAGGAGGTGCCCGAAGGGGCAAACTTCGGCGTCCGTGTTTCCGGCGACAGTATGGAGCCGAAGTTCCATGACGGGGAAACTATATGGGTTCACCAGCAGAGAAGTCTTATGACAGGTGAAATCGGTATTTTCCTCTATGACGGCAGCGCATACCTTAAACAGCTTGCAGTACACGGGGACAGAATGGCGCTTCATTCCTTAAACCCCAAATACGATGATATAATTATTTCAACCGAACTGCCCCTCAGAGTGCTCGGCAAGGTTATGAGATGAAAAAATGCCCTGAATATTCAGGGCATTTTTGTTATTTAATCAGTCCATAAATTTTTCGGAAAAATACTGGGAGCTGAGGCAGTCGGAAAGGCCATCCAGCACTTCTGCCGAGGTAACTTCATCACCGACACCGGATGCGTGGAGATTGACTCCGGGAGAGAGGTGTTTGCTGATGGAGACTCTGACTGAGGTACCCTGATCCGGTCTGCTTTCAAGAAGCAGAGTTCCGTTATGAAGCTGGGCAATGCGCCGTACAACGGTAAGCCCCAGACCTGCGCCTTTTCCCATGGTGCTTAAATCAAAGCTGTATCTGTACCGTTCAAATACGGTTATAAGGTCATCTTTCTCAATGCCTTTTCCGTTGTCGCTTACTGAAATTATTACGCTGTCCGGCAGGTCATAAAGATAAAGAACTACTTTAGTTAAGCCCTGCGCGTGAAGCAGGCAGTTTGAAAGAAGGTTCAGTATAAGCTTTTTTATAAGGTCACGGTCTGCGTTTACAACAATGTCTCCGTTGCTGCCGGAAAGCTTTGAATATATCTTCGGCAAGGGGGCAAAGATTTTGGAGATTTCAAGAATATCTCTGCATATCTTGGAAATGTTTACCGGACTTACAGCACAGGGAATGGTTCCGGCCTCGTAGTTTACAATGAAATTGGCGTTGCTGATAAGTCTGGACATACGGTAATAGTTCTGGCTTATTATGCGTACCCGGCTTAATGTTTCCTCGTCCCCTCTGTCCTCAGCGGCCTGAGAAATCTGGGAGGCTGAAAATTCAACAAGCATAAGGCAGTTACGCATACTGCAAAGGAAAGGCTCATTCAAAATCGAATTGCAGTTTGCATCGGGCGAGAAAAATATAATCGTACCGTAATCGTGCTTTGAAACTCTGACTATGCAGTTAGTGCCGTTAATGGGAATGTCCGCAACAAAGGAAGTAGCCTGCGAACCGCAGATCTCATCTCCGAAAATGGTGCGGGGGCTTTTACCTACAATGTCAGAACCGGCTATATTTACAGCGGCGGGGTTTGCATATGTGATTATTCCGCGCTGTACCATAACAGCGGCCTCACTTGTAAGGGAGAGAATATCAGCAGAAAATTTTTCCATATTGGACTCCTTCGGCACAAAAATTACTGGAATAGGGATAAGTGCGGCGTTTTTTGCCGCCTATTTGACATCTTTTTTCTTATTTTATCAAAAATATACAAAATAGACAAGACCTACATGGGAAAAAGCTGCATTATAACGAAAAATTCGGCACTTTTCCGTACATAATAAATGACGTTTAATATTGCTTTTTACTAACAGGATATGGTACAATTTGTATGCATTAAACATAAGAGACTCACTTATCTTATGAAAATTTGCAAATATTATTTAGAAAAATTTTTTTATGGAGGAATTCACAATGATAAAAGTTGGTATCAACGGTTTCGGCAGAATTGGTTCTCTTGCATACAGAGCAGCTATCAAGTCCGATGACATCGAGGTCGTCGCAATCAACGCTCCCGGCAAGACCGCAGGTCAGCTGGCATATGCAGTTAAGTATGACACTGTCCACGGCAAATTCGACGGCACTGTGGAGTACAGCGATGAGGATATGACCCTTACTGTTAACGGTAAGACCGCTAAGATCCTTGACTCCCGTGATCCTGCTCTCCTCGGATGGGGCGAACTGGGTGCCGAGTATGTTCTCGAGTGCACCGGTAAGTTCCTCACCAAGGAAGACGCTCAGCCCCATATCGACGCCGGCGCAAAGGTTGTCGTTATGTCCGGCCCTGCAAAGGACGATACTCCCATGTTCGTATGCGGTGTAAACCTTGAGAAGTACACCCCCGACATGCAGTTCGTTTCCAATGCTTCCTGCACCACTAACTGCCTTGCTCCTCTTGCAAAGGTTCTCAACGACAACTTCGGTATCGTTGAAGGTCTGATGACCACCGTTCACGCTTCCACCGCTACTCAGGCTGTTGTTGACGGCTTCTCCAAGAAGAACTGGAGACTGGGCCGCAGCGTTTACAACAACATCATCCCCACCTCCACCGGCGCTGCAAAGGCTGTCGGCAAGGTTATCCCCGAACTCAAGGGCAAACTCACCGGTACTTCCATGCGTATCCCCGCAGGCGACGTTTCCATCGTTGACCTGACTGTACGTCTTGAGAAGGGCGCAAGCTACGATGAGATCTGCGCAGCTGTTAAGGCAGCTTCCGAGGGTTCCATGAAGGGTGTTCTGGAGTATGTTGATGAAGAGGTCGTTTCTTCCGACTTCCGCACCGATTCTCACACCTCTATCTTCGATTCAAAAGCAGGCCTTGCTCTTAACGACAACTTCGTTAAGCTGATGGCTTGGTACGACAACGAGTGGGGCTTCAGCTGCAAGATGCTGGATCTGACCCGTCACATCGACGCTGTTCGTAAGGCAAAGTAATTTAAACTTAAAAAAGTTTAACCGTCCGGAGAACCGAAAGGTTCTCCGGATTTTTTGCGATTTATCCCTGATTTGCTCACTTTAACAGTTCACGGTATATTCACTTGACAGTACCGCTTTTCCGTGGTAGCATAGCTGAGGATATATTTTTGCTGCCCCGTCAAATTTGAAGCGTTTCAGCCCGGATTTGAGGTAGGCAGCTTGTTTTTTGCCCTGAAAGGAGCATGAATTGATATGGATTATGATGTAATTATTATCGGTGCCGGCCCGGGCGGAATTTTTACAGCCTATGAGCTGGCTAAAAGTGAGAAAAATCTGAAGGTTGCCGTTTTTGAGCTGGGCAGAGCTCTTGACAAGAGAAAATGCCCCATTGACGGTAAAAAAATAAAATCCTGTGTAAAATGCCCCGTTTGCTCTATTATGAGCGGCTTCGGCGGAGCAGGTGCTTTTTCCGACGGTAAGTACAATATTACAAACCAGTTCGGCGGCACTCTTTATGAGTACATAGGCAAACAGCAGGCCTTAGAGCTTATGCGCTATGTGGATAAAATAAACCTCAGCCACGGCGGAGAGGGAACAAAGCTTTATTCCACTGCCAACACCGAGATAAAGCGCACATGCCTTGAAAACGGTCTGCATCTTCTGGACGCTCAGGTTCGCCATCTGGGCACTGATATAAACTACGTCGTAATGGGTAATATATATGATGAGCTCAAGGATAAGGTTGAGTTCCATTTTAACACCGCTATCGACACCGTTAAAAAGATTGACGGCGGCTATCAGGTGGTTGCAGGAGATAAGAGCTATACCTGCTCCCGCTGTGTTGTTTCTGTTGGCAGAAGCGGCAGCAAATGGATGGAGTCTGTTTGCAGCAGCATGAACATTCCTACTAAATCAAACCGCGTTGACATCGGCGTAAGAGTTGAGCTGCCGGCTGAGATTTTCTCCCACCTGACAGATGAGCTTTACGAGAGCAAGATTGTCTACCGCACCGAGAAGTTTGAGGACCTTGTCCGTACCTTCTGCATGAACCCCCACGGCGTTGTTGTTAACGAGAACACCAACGGCATTGTCACCGTTAACGGCCACAGCTACGAGGATAAGGATAAGCACACCGAGAACACAAACTTTGCCCTCCTTGTGTCCAAGCACTTCTCCGAGCCCTTTAAGGATTCAAACGGCTACGGCGAGAGCATTGCCAGACTTTCCAACATGCTGGGCGGCGGCGTTATTGTTCAGCGCTTCGGTGACCTTGTCCGCGGCAGACGCTCCACTGAGGCCAGAATTAACGAAAACTTCGTCACTCCCACTCTGGCTGCAACTCCCGGCGATTTGAGCCTTGTTATACCCAAGCGTATTCTGGACGGCATTATCGAAATGATTTACGCCCTTGATAATATTGCACCCGGCACTGCAAACGACGACACCCTGCTTTACGGTGTTGAGGTCAAGTTCTACAACATGGAGGTTGAGCTTGACAACAATCTGGAAACCAACAGCAAGGGCCTGTTTGTAATAGGCGACTGCTCCGGTGTTACCCACTCTCTTTCACATGCTTCCGCAAGCGGCGTGTATGTAGCCCGTCATATTCTGGAAGAGCTTTAATAAACTGAAATAGAGAGCTGCAAAATACAAAAAGCTCTGCCGCAGCAACGCGGCGGAGCTTTTTTATCCTTATTTTACTTGAATTTTCAGTGATTAAAGTGTATAGTATTTAGACATTCTTAAAATGAGGTATTATGCCTTCTCAGTAAATCAAAAACGGAGGTTTTGATATGGCGGAAAATAAGAGCCAGAACTATCTCCACGGCGCAGCCATTCTGACAGCCGGCGTTCTAATAATGAAAATTCTGGGCTTTATTTATAAAGTCCCCATTGCGAATATCATCGGAGACGACGGATATTCCATGTTCCTTGCCACCTACAATGTGTACAATGTGTTCCTGACTCTGGCAACTGCCGGACTGCCCATTGCCCTTTCCAGACTTATCTCCGAGGCTCACGCCGAGGGACGGGTAATGCAGGCAAGACGCACTTTTTCTGTGGCTTGGCTCAGCTTTTTCGTGATAGGACTTGTGTGTTCTCTCATAATGTTCCTGTTCCCCAATGAAATAGCTGTAAAAATACTGCATAATCCCCCGGCAGCACTGAGCATCAAGTCAATGTCATTTGCCGTTCTGCTTGTGTGCCTTGTGTCGGCGTACAGAGGCTACTGCCAGGGCTACGGAAACATGATCCCCACCACCGTGGGTCAGGTTCTGGAAGTTTTTGTGAAAGTGGTCGTGGGTCTGGCGCTTGCAGCAGTGTTCATGAAGATGGGCAAAGGCAAGGCCGTAGGCTCTGCCGGCGCAATATTCGGAGTTGTAATCGGCTCTCTGGTGGCTCTTATATACATGATGGTATATAAAAGACGTCACTACCGCATGGATATACTGGAAAATCCCGATGTGCCCGACAGCTACGGAAAAATTTTCAGCCACTTTATGCGTATCGGTATCCCCATTGCTCTTGGCTCATGCGTGCTGGCGTTTTTGAATCTGGTGGATTCAAGCCTCTGCATGGGCAGACTTCAGGATGCAGCAGGCTTTACCCTTAAAGAATCTCAGGTGCTTTACGGCGTTTACGGCAAGGCTCAGACACTCTTTAACCTGCCGGCGGCTATAATCACCCCTCTTACAATTTCCGTTGTGCCCGCCATAGCCACTGCAATAGTCAGGGGTGAGGATGACAAGGCCACCAAGATTTCCGAGGACTCAATGAGAATTGCAACTGTCCTGTGTATGCCTATGGGCGTGGGTCTTGCAGTGCTCTCCGAGCCTATAATGAACGTTATCTACCCCGGCAGCCATGAATCCGGCCCTGTGCTTTTGGCCATTATGGGTCTTGCGGCGTTCTTCGTGTGCATAGTCTTAATGGAAAACGCAGTTCTTCAGGCATCCGGCAAGGAGGTCTGGCCTATGTACACCATGATAGCCGGCGGTATTGCAAAGATAATTGTAAACTGGTTCCTTGTTGCAAATCCCAAAATCAACATCTACGGCGCACCTATCGGCACCCTTGTGAGCTATGCCCTTATGTTTGTGCTTAACTTCATTTTCATGTGCATAGTTCTGGATAAGAACCCCCGCCTGAGGGTTATAATGATAAGACCCCTTATATGCAGTGCTCTTATGGGACTTTCGGCATGGGGAATTTACGGTCTGGCAGGAAGATTTTTCGGCGCAGGCCACATGGCAGACTTCCTCGCAATGGTAGCTGCAATGGTGGTTGCAATGGTGGTTTATGTGGTTTCCACTATCGCAATGCGCTCTGTTACCAAGGAGGATATGCGGCTTATTCCCGGCGGCGATAAAATCGCCCGTTTGCTTCATATGCGTTAAAAGAAAAACACTGAAACCACTGCAAATACACAACTTTTACTTGATTATGGTCGAAAAATGTGGTATTTTATTAAAGCTGCATTTTTAAACATGGTGTTTTGCGGCATATAAATTGAGTATTCTGCCCTGTTTTGGGGCAAAATCATCATAGTACGGCATTAAGCCGCATTCTTTAGGAGGATTATTACATGAATAAAGCAGAACTTGTTACCGCAGTAGCGGAGAAGGCCGGTCTTTCCAAAAAGGACAGCGAAAAGGCTATAAACGCAGCTTTTGATGTTATCACTGAGACCCTCGTTGCAGGCGATAAGGTCCAGCTTGTTGGCTTCGGTGCTTTCGAGGTTAAGGAGCGCGGCGCTCGTGTAGGCCGTAACCCCAAGACCAAGGAAGAGATTCAGATCCCTGCTTCCCGCGTTGCCTCCTTCAAGGTAGGTAAGGCTCTTAAGGACGCTGTTTCCAAGTAAGCTTAAAAGTGTTATAATAGCCGCGTACAGTTTGTGCGCGGTTATTTTTTTAAAGGAGAACAGAAAATGAGACTTGATAAGTACTTAAAGGTTTCAAGACTTATAAAACGCAGAACGGTAGCAAATGACGCCTGCGACGGTGAACGTGTAAGTGTAAACGGCAAAACCGTGAAGGCAAGCTATCAGGTTAAGGTGGGCGATATTATAGAAGTGGCTTTCGGTCAGAGAACCTTAAAGGTTGAGGTTACCGAAATTAACGAGACTGCAAACAAAGCCTCCGCTCCTGCAATGTATAAGGAAATTGAATAAGAGCTTAATATAAAATTTCCCGTGAGCAGCTTCTGCACACGGGAAATTTTTTATTTATTAAGTATAAGTTCGGAAAGCTCAAGGGCAAGACCCACAGAGCCTACGGCGTAGCCGCCGTGGCCATAGTAGGCGGTTTCACCATCGCTGAGGCAGATTAAGGGCCAGAGACCCGGTTCAAGATACAAGGCTCTTGCAAGGGTTTCAAGGGGCGCTGCATTAAAATCAGTCTCCTGAATTTTAACATTCCCCAATGCGGAAAGGGCTTTTATAAGGGTGGGGTTATTCCTTCCCTTTTCGTCCGGCAGTATGAAGCGTATACTCAGCCCGTTTTCCATAGCTTTGTTTACTCTTTCCTTTGCGGCAATCAGCTCGTTTAAGCTGTGCTCCGTAGGCTCTGCTCCCGGTTCAAGATAAAATTGCACTTCCAGTCCCTCCGCTTTAACGGGCAGGGGAGCTTTAAAGTCTGCAAGCAGCTGCTCCGGTGCGGCTTTGCGCTTTTCAACATTCAGCTCCATATCTTCTTTAAGCTCAAAGGTTTTGTGGGAAATAAGCTGGTTTCCGCTTGGCAGACGGTTTACGGTGTGAAGCTGATAAAGTCCCAATGGCAGCTCCAGATTTTCTAAATCCGCATCCTCCAAGTCGAGGCTCTGCCAGTTTCCTACCCAGCGGGAAAGTCCCCAGCTCTGGGCGTAAACCATGGAGGGGTCGGCCTTAATACGCAGCTTTGCCATAGGCTCCACAGGAGCATCAGCCTCAACGGAAGTGAAGGCGCTGTCTCTATAATATTCGGCTCTGCCGTCTACCGGGTTCAGCCTTGCGGCAATGCCTAAAGTGCGCATTATTGCCACAAAAAGCAGTCTGCGGCCTTTAAGGTCGGCGGCTTTCAGATTTAATGCCGCCTCCGGCTGAAGCCACAGCACAGGAAGAAAACGACAGCTGCCCTCTTTATAGTTATCGCATATCCATGGCCAAAGGGTTTCGGGATTGTTTTTAAACTTTTCTTTTTCATCGCTGCTGAGAGCTTTTTCCACAGCGGTGTGCCATGGTGTTAAAAGCTCATAGCCTATGCGGGGGCACTGAATGTAGGGAATGAAGTTTTTATCATCTGTTTTAAATGGCTTTGCACCCTCAATGTGGGAAACTAAAACAGAAACATCGCAGTCCCGCCAGTCTTTAGGCTTCAGGCTCAGAAGTATATCTTCGGCATCTTTGCCGTATTCATTGTAAAAGTCCCACAGCTTTTCGGCATGACCGGCGGCAATGTGGAAAACTTCCTGCATTTTTTCGTCGGCACTTTCGTACTTTTTGAGCCAATAGGAATTTATCCGTTCAAGCCGCTTTTTTCCGCAAAGCCGGAGAGTTTCGGATTTTTCCGCCTGCTCCTCAGGGCTTAAAAGTGCTTTATACTTGTGCCCGGTTTCCGGGGC
>JAHHRQ010000022.1 GCA_020025715.1 Oscillospiraceae bacterium
CTGCAAGCTTAAAAAAATCTTTCACTGCAAGCTAAAAAACACCCGCTGAACAGCGGGTGTTTTTCTGCATTATAAAAGGTCTGCCGCAGAATTCATGTTCTGTAACAGACCTTTTCACATATCTTGTATGTTTTTAGTTTTCTTCCTCGCAGCCTTTCTGGGAGAATACCCATTCTCTCTGAATATGGTAGCTTATGAAGAAAAGGCAGGTATCAACTGCAAATTTAATTAAAGTTGCAATTATAGCCGCACTGTTCTGGCAAAGGTTATTAAAGAAAGTAACCAGTCCGGCAGATACAAACATCTGAGGGATGCACAGGCAGTAGTATCTAAACATTGCCCGCTTATAGTTGCTCTTGTTTGCAAAAACAATAGAGTTATTGGCATTGAAATTTGCAAAGGATGAGCAGATTCTTGCAATCACAGTAGAGCCAAGCTCTGCAAATTTTCCGAAGCAGCCGCCGAAAATCCGCATAACCAGATAAAAGATACCAAGGTCAATCAATGTAGAACCTGCTGAGCTGAGCAGGAACTTGAACATTATCTTAAAGATACGCCATGTATCTTTTACGGGGTCAAAATGGGTTCCGGCATTTTCGTCCTCATATACAGTCTCGATGGGTTGCTCCACAAATTCAATACCCATGCGCTTCATCTGGAGCAGCATGTTAGTTTCGTATTCAAAACGCTCTCCCTCAATGTTGGAGAAAGATTTCAAATATTTTCTGGGAATTGCTCTGAGACCGGTCTGAGTATCGGAAAGCTTAATGCCATAGCATATTCTGAACATTCTGGAAGTAGTCTTATTGCCGGCAAGACTCTTGGGCGGAACGCCGGGCTGGTCAAAGTCACGGCATCCCAGAACCACTTTATCTTTTTCTTTAAGCATCAGATCACCGCAGGCAATAATATCCTTAGTGAGATGCTGTCCGTCACCGTCAATGGTGATGACACCCTGAACCTCAGGCATATGCTCGTCCACATACATAAATGCGTCCTTTAATGCCCTGCCCTTACCTTTGTTAACCTCATGGTGCAGAACCACACACTGAGGCAGAGCAGCTGCTCTTTCAAAGTAAGTCTGACGGTCTGCGTCGCTTCCGTCATCTACAACAACAATATGTTGAAAGCCGCTTTCCACAATACCTTCCAATACTTTGATGAATTTGTCATCGGGGTTAAGAGAAGGCAAAATTATCGCAGTATCGGACTGGCATTTAAATTCTTCCATTATCTATCCATATCTCCCAACATATTTTTATCAGTAAAGGTCAAGAGCAACAGCTCTTATTTCATTAGCCTGCTCGGTTACAATTACTCTCATGTTTTCCACGCGGTTGTCGGGTTCATTGCCCTTTGTGGTGGTTGCATCAGTTGTAACATCAAGGAAGTAAACACCGTCGCCGATGTAAACTGCATTATTAAGAGTAATAGAATGTATTTCAAGAAGAGGAGGATGCTGATTTACCCAGCCGATACCGTCCTGTGCACGCTTCATGCTGTCGTCAAGCTCGCTGTCCTTCTTCATGTAGGGCATAAGGAGCTGATAACCGTATTCAGGGCCGTGCTGACCGGAGATATATTTCTTGTATCTGGTGATAAACTCCTGAACAAAATCATTAAGCTTGTTCATTTCTTCCTCGGAAACAGGAGTCATGAACTGGGAATCATCCTTATCGGGGTCTATTGTAGTGACCTCGCCGTTTTCATCATAGATGACAGGCTCAAGGTGGCCTATAACATTATCAAACTTATATTTGACTTTGGTAGGAAGGCTGGGGTATCTCTCATAGTAACCCTCAAGCACATTGTACTCGATGCCGCTCTCCACAATGTACTCCTCACCAAGCTTGGTTCCGTTAAGCTCAACGCTGTATGTAGCAGGAACAACAGCTTCAACAGAAGAGTAAAGACCTGTAAAGTCAAACTCTTCCTTTTCTACCTTCCAAGGGAGCATACCGAACTGAACCTCTGATGCCTTGGATTCATCCTCAGCAAGAGTAATAACCCCGAAGTCGTTGCCGCCGCAGCGAAGCTTATATCTGATATAAGGGTCTTCACCGTTCTCCTTGGGCATACGGACATAAGTAAGCTCATTTGAGAGCATTTCTTTTACTATAACAGAACATTCCTCATCAGTCTGCATCTCATGGGGCATGTTTGCTATTGTCTCTGCTATACTGTCATCCCAAAGGTTGGTTTTGAGTTCATTAACATATGTATCGATTATTCTTCCGGGCTCTGCGTTTTCATACTCAACCGCATATGCCCACACCTTTGTAAGACCGTAAATAATACCTGCTGCAAGTATAAGCACATAGAGTGCTAAGCATATACCATAAACAATAGAACCGGTTTTTTTCTTTTTAGCCATTATATAAACTCCTCCCTATCACTTGAAAAGAAAGGCAGTGGGGAATGAACGAGAGTTACCTGAACCGGCAGAACTGCTGTTTACATACTCACCGTTAAGATACATTGTAGTAGAAGATCCACCGTCAAGGTTACAAGCATTAACCGCACCGTAGTCAAGCATTATATCCATAAGGTCTCTGTATGTGCAGCCCACACTATGAGCCTGACGACCGTCAATAACAAGCATGAGTACCGCACCATCGGCACGCTGACCTATTGCAGTTCTGGGGTTAACACCACTGGTAAGATATTCGGGGTCCATAGGATTACCGTTCATAATAAGAATAGGACCGAAGCTGACGCCGTCACGAATAGAAACATTCTGCACATCAGTAAGGCTGAAATAGCCGACATGCATAATACCATCCTTGTCGAAACCGACAAAACTGTCACCGCCGTATCCTTCATTGTAGCAGACACCGTCAACAATGGTAAGACCACGGGGAGAACCGCCGAGACCGGCACCGCCTTCATCTACAAAACCACCGCCGTTTATGCCGCCGATGGCATCATAACGCACACACATTTCTTCAAGAGTTGCGCCGTAACCACCCATGGACTGAGGCATACCGACAAAAACCCTGCTGGGGTCAAGAACAGTAATCATATATCCCATGAAGTTTTTGCGTTTAATTTCTTCAAGGATGTATCCATCTCCGTCCTCATCCTCAGGATACTGGCTTTCAGCAGCCTCACCTTCGACTGCTGCGTCCTCACCTTTGTTAGGAATATTTATAAGAGAAGTATCAACAACTTCATCTGTGACAACACTCTTCTTAGCTTTTATTTCATTTACTTCATCCTCTGACAGGAAAACATTTGAAATAAAACCGAAGCGGCGTGTTTCCAGCATAGTCATAACAAAGGTTTCCTTCAAAGCGGGAGAAGGTCCTTTGACAAGTACATATTCGAGCGCAAGACCGCCCACACCAAACATAATACCGGTGGCAAGAATAAAACCGAATATACGGTCAATTACGGTCCAAACTTTTTTCCTTTTAACTTTTTTTCTCCTTGCAAGTTTCTGAGCCTCAAGCTCTTCAGGAGTAAGTTCTATTATTTCATCTTTTTTATTCTTCAAAATAGTAACCTCACTGTATTATTTCTTAATAAAATAAAGCGTCAATAATCAAACACTGAGCTATTTTAACACAATCGGCCTATAATAACAAGTTTTAAATTTGAAAGTTAATAAATCTGTCACTATTACGCTAATTTGGTTAAATCAGGATGATTATAAAACCGGAATTGTATTAAATAAATAAAACAATGCTTAATAATTAGGGGAAGCGAACTATTTATAAAAATAGAAAATTGTTAAAATAAAGCCTGTACAGGCACAAAAATTAACTTAAACACCTTAATCAGCTCAAAAAAACTCCCCTGCCGAATGGCAGGGGAGCCAAGAGAGTAATTTAATTACTCGTTGATTGCGATAACAACACCGGAACCGACGGTACGGCCACCTTCGCGGATAGCGAAACGAAGACCAGCCTCGATTGCGATAGGAGTGATCAGCTCAACGTCCATGTCAACGTTATCGCCGGGCATGCACATCTCAACACCTTCGGGGAGAGTGATAACACCGGTAACGTCAGTGGTACGGAAGAAGAACTGAGGACGGTAGTTGTTGAAGAAAGGAGTATGACGTCCGCCTTCGTCCTTGTTCAGAACGTAGACCTGACCCTTGAACTTGGTGTGGGGGTGAATGGTCTTGGGAGCAGCCAGAACCTGACCACGCTCAACGGACTTCTTGTCGATACCACGGAGCAGGCAGCCGACGTTATCGCCAGCTTCAGCGTACTCCAGGGTCTTGTGGAACATCTCGGTACCGGTAACGGTGGTCTCGAGACGGTCCTCACGCAGACCAACGATCTCTACCTTGTCGCCAACTTTGACAACACCACGCTCAACACGACCGGTAACAACAGTACCACGGCCGGAGATGGTGAAGACGTCTTCGATAGGCATCAGGAAGGGCAGGTCGGACTTACGCTCAGGAGTGGGGATCCACTCGTCAACTGCGTCCATGAGCTCCTTGATGCAAGCATACTCGGGAGCGTTAGGATCGGTGGACTCGGAAACCAGAGCGTTCAGAGCGGAACCGCGGATGATAGGAGTATCATCGCCGGGGAAGCCGTAGCTGTCGAGCAGCTCACGGATTTCCATCTCAACCAGCTCCAGGAGCTCTTCGTCGTCAACCTGGTCGCACTTGTTAAGGAAAACAAGAACGGAAGGAACGTTAACCTGACGAGCGAGCAGGAGGTGCTCCTTGGTCTGAGCCATAGGACCATCAGAAGCAGCAATAACAAGGATAGCGCCGTCCATCTGAGCAGCACCGGTGATCATGTTCTTGATGTAGTCAGCATGGCCCGGGCAGTCAACGTGAGCGTAGTGACGCTTTTCGGTCTCGTACTCAACGTGAGAGGTGTTGATTGTGATACCACGCTCTCTCTCTTCAGGAGCCTTATCGATGTTGGAGTAATCGGTGTAGTCTGCCTGACCGAGCATTGCAAGATACTTGGTGATAGCAGCAGTAGTGGTGGTCTTACCGTGGTCGATATGACCGATGGTGCCGATGTTTACATGGGGCTTGGATCTGTTGAACATCTGTTTAGCCATTAGAATATCCTCCTAATTAAGAATAATTTACATTTGCAATTAGTGAAAACCTTAGTGATTATTTCTTATTCACAAGGGCTTCCTGTAAGTTTTTAGGCAACTCGACGAAGTGGCTGGGCTCCATAGAATAGGTTGCACGGCCCTGAGTCTTGCTGCGGAGGTCGGTTGCGTAACCAAACATAGTGGAAAGAGGAACGTTGCTCTCGATGATAGCACCGCCGTTTTCAATAGTGGTTCCGGCAATCTGACCACGTCTGGAGTTAATATCGCCCATAACATCACCCATGTACTCATCGGGTGCGGTGACAGTCACCTTCATTATAGGCTCAAGCAGGGTAGGATCTGCCTTCTGGCAGGCTTCCTTAAAGGCCATGCTACCGCAGATCTTAAAGGCCATCTCAGAAGAGTCGACCTCGTGGTAAGAACCGTCGAGCAGTGTAGCCTTAATGTCAACAACTTCGTAACCGGCAACAACACCGGAGAGCATTGCGCCCTGGATACCCTGATCGACACAGGGAATGAACTCCTTGGGGATAGCGCCGCCGGTAATCTTGTTGATGAACTCGTAACCCTTACCGGGCTCGTTGGGCTCGATCATAAGTTTAACGTGTGCGAACTGTCCCTTACCACCAGTCTGACGTGCGTATCTGGTGTCGACCGTTGCGGCTTTCTTAATGGTCTCCTTGTAAGAAACCTGAGGTTTACCAACGTTGGCCTCGACCTTAAACTCACGAAGCAGTCTGTCCACGATGATTTCCAGATGGAGCTCACCCATACCAGCTATTATAGTCTGACCGGTCTCTTCATCGGTGTAAGTCTTGAAGGTCGGGTCTTCCTCAGCAAGCTTCATGAGAGCGATACCCATCTTTTCCTGACCTGCTTTAGTCTTAGGCTCGATAGCCACGCGAATAACAGGCTCGGGGAATTCCATGGATTCAAGGATAATAGGATCTTTTTCGTCGCAGAGAGTATCACCGGTGGTGGTGTTCTTGAGACCGACTGCTGCGGCGATATCGCCGGAGTAAACTTTCTCAATATCCTCTCTGTGGTTGGCGTGCATCTGAAGGATACGACCGATTCTTTCCTTCTGACCCTTGGTAGAGTTCAGAACAGACTTACCGGTCTCAAGAGTACCGGAGTATACACGGAAGAAGCCCAGTTTACCAACATAGGGGTCTGCCATGATCTTGAAAGCAAGAGCGGAGAAGGGAGCGTCATCGTCTGCTTCTCTGGTCTCGGTCTCATCAGTCTTGGGATTAACACCCTCGATAGCGGGAACATCCAGCGGGGAGGGCATGTAATCTACGATTGCATCCAGAAGTTTCTGTACGCCTTTATTTTTATAAGAAGTACCGCAGACAACAGGAACCATCTTAACTGCAACTGTGGCCTTTCTTATAGCTGCGCGGATTTTATCAGAGCTGATTTCTTCGCCTTCGAGGTACTGTTCAAGTATCTCATCGTCGAAGTCGGATACTGCTTCGATCATCTTTGCACGGTACTCTTCGGCAAGATCACGCATGTCTTCGGGGATTTCCTCAACACGCATATCAACACCAAGGTCATCATAGAACATGATGGCGTGCATATCGATCAGATCGATAATGCCCTTGAAGTTTTCTTCCTTGCCAATAGGCAGCTGAATGGGAACTGCGTTGCACTTAAGTCTGTCATGTACCATGTTGAGAACATGATAGAAGTCAGCACCCAGGATATCCATCTTGTTGACGTATATCATACGGGGAACTTTGTAGTGGTCAGCCTGTCTCCAAACAGTCTCGGACTGAGGCTCAACACCGCCCTTAGCGCACAGGACAGTAACACAGCCGTCGAGAACTCTCAGAGAGCGCTCAACTTCAGCGGTGAAGTCCACGTGGCCCGGGGTATCGATGATGTTGATACGATGATCATGCCAGAAGCAAGTGGTAGCAGCGGAGGTAATAGTAATACCTCTCTCCTGCTCCTGCTTCATCCAGTCCATGGTAGCAGTACCCTCATGGGTCTCACCTATTTTGTAGTTAACACCGGTGTAGAACAGAATACGCTCAGTGGTAGTGGTCTTACCGGCATCGATGTGAGCCATGATACCAATATTTCTAGTTTTTTCAAGTGAAATTTTTCTAGGCATGTAATACTACTCCCGATCAAATTACCATCTGAAATGTGCGAAAGCCTTGTTGGCTTCGGCATTCTTGTGCATGTCTTCGCGCTTCTTAACAGCTGCGCCGACATTGTTGCATGCGTCCATAATTTCGCCTGCGAGACGCTCTTTCATGGTCTTCTCGCTGCGCTTGCGAGAATACTCAACAAGCCAACGGAGAGCCAGAGTCTGGCGACGAGCGGGGCGAACTTCGATAGGCACCTGGTAGGTAGCACCGCCGACACGGCGAGCCTTAACCTCAAGTGCGGGCATAACATTGTTCATAGCTTCGGTGAAGGCGTCAAGGGGCTCCTTGCCGGTCTTCTCCTTGATGATGTCAAAAGCGTCGTACACGACCTTCTGAGCAACACCCTTTTTGCCGTCCAGCATAACGCCGTTGATGAGCTTGGTCACCAGGACGCTGTTGTACATAGGATCGGGCAAAATTTCTCTCTTGGGAACATTACCTCTTCTGGGCACGTTGCTTCCCTCCTTCATTATAAAATGGGATCAAAGGTACTCGAACATCTTAATTGATGTCCGCTGCGCCCCGAGGTTTATCATATATAGATAAACGACAGGGCAAAATTGCCGCTGCGTGTGAATTACTTCTTCTTTGCAGCTTTAGGTCTCTTTGCGCCGTACTTGGAACGACCCTGCATACGACCGTTAACACCCTGTGCATCAAGTGCACCACGAATGATATGGTAACGGACACCAGGAAGGTCCTTAACACGACCGCCGCGAATCATAACAACAGAGTGCTCCTGAAGGTTATGACCGATACCGGGGATGTAAGCGGTTACTTCGTAACCGTTAGTCAGGCGGACACGGGCGATCTTACGCAGAGCGGAGTTAGGCTTCTTAGGAGTAGAGGTACGGACTGCGGTGCAGACACCTCTCTTCTGAGGGGAGCTCAGATCGGTCTCCTTATTCTTAAGAGTGTTCAGACCATGCTGCATAGCAGGGGATGTGGACTGATAAGTGACCTTCTCTCTGCCCTTTCTCACCAGCTGGTTAAAAGTAGGCATTTTCTTCCTCCTTTCTTGGGTAAATATTATATAAAAAACCTTGAATATTCAGGGTTTTTTATCAATTTTACACAATGAGCTCATGGCTTATAACTATAAGCTCACGCAATTTCTGATTTTAGCATAATATACAATTATAGTCAAGAATTTTTGTCAAATTATTTTTGATTTTTTTATTCTTTTTTCTTAAAAACTGCCGCTCCTTCGGGGAACGGCAGTCTTTAACACTTATTATGCCTGTCTAATCAGAGGGCATTTGACTTGTTTGCAAGGGAAGTCAGGTCAACCTGCTCCTCTGCTGCTTCTGCGGGGACGGTATCTTCGGTCTTTTCATCGAAGTCACGGTAGCAGGTAAGGCCTGAACCGGCAGGGATGAGCTTACCGATAATAACGTTCTCCTTAAGACCGACCAGGTGGTCAACCTTGCCCTTGATAGCAGCATCGGTAAGAACCTTGGTGGTCTCCTGGAAGGATGCGGCAGACAGGAAGCTCTCGGTTGCAAGAGATGCCTTGGTAATACCCATAAGAAGCTGGGTGTAGGTTGCCTTCTTAAGGCCTGCCTCACCGTTGGCGGTTCTCTCGTCGATGAGCTTGTTTGCATCCTTGATCTGGGAAATATCAACGGTTGCGCCGGAGAGCAGATCGGTATCACCGGCCTCCTCAACTCTGACCTTACGCATCATCTGACGTACAATGACTTCAATGTGCTTGTCGTTGATATCAACACCCTGCTGACGGTAAACCTTCTGGATTTCGCTGGTGATGTAGCTGCGAACACCCTGACGGCCGAACTCGTCATCATCTATGCCGCGGATACGGAGTACGTCATGGGGATTAAGAGCACCGGAAGTGAGCTCCTGACCTCTGTCAACGTGGTCACCGTTATGAACAAGGATACCTGCGGAGTGAGGTACATTATATACAATGACTTCTCCGTCTTTATCGCTTGTAAGCTTGATGGCGTACATAACGCCCTTCTTTGCTTCCTCAATGGCAACATTACCGGAAACCTCAGCCAGATAAGCCATCTTCTTAGGCTTACGTGCTTCAAACAGTTCTTCAACTCGAGGAAGACCCTGAGTAATATCGTCACCTGCAACACCACCGGTATGGAAGGTACGCATTGTAAGCTGAGTACCGGGCTCACCGATGGACTGAGCGGCGATAACACCGACAGCCTCACCTGCATTAACAGGCTTGCCCAGAGCAAGGTTCATGCCGTAGCACTTTGCACATACACCGGTTCTTGCCTCGCAGGTAAGAACGCTTCTGATGAATGCTTTGTGGATGCCGTGTGCTTCCATAACGTCTGCATCTTCGGGCATAAGCATATGATTGGTATCGAAGAGGACCTCGCCGGTCTTGGGATCGACGATGTCGGCTGCGGGGAAACGGCCGTGGATTGCAGTGCCGAAGCTCTCAACCATCTGGCCTCTGTCGTAGACAGCGCCTGCCCATACACCCTCGGTAGTGCCGCAGTCTTTCTCACGGATAATAACATCCTGACATACGTCAACCATACGACGGGTCAGGTAACCGGAGTCTGCGGTACGAAGAGCGGTATCAGCCATACCCTTTCGAGCACCTCTGGTGGAAATGAAGTATTCCAAAACGGAAAGGCCTTCACGGAAGTTGGACTTAACAGGAATTTCGATAGTCTTACCGGCGGTGTTAGCCATCAGACCACGCATACCTGCCAGCTGACGGATCTGCTTCATGGAGCCTCGAGCACCGGAGTTTGCCATCATGTAAATGGGGTTGTACTCATCAAGGCAGTTCTGAAGTGCATCGGTAACATCCTTAGTGGTCTTTTCCCACTCGGAAACAACCAGTCTGTAACGCTCATCATCAGTGATGAAACCGCGCTTATACTGGCGCTCAATGCGGACGGTCTCCTGCTCGGTTGCACGGATCATTTCATCCTTGGCGGAAGGAACGGTCATATCGGCAACGGAAATGGTAATGGCAGCCTTGGTGGAGTATTTATAACCCATAGCCTTGATGGAGTCCAGAACCTCAGCGGAAACAGTGAAGCCGTGAGCCTTAATGCAGCGGTCGATAATATCGCCCAGCTGTTTCTTACCGACCTGGAAGCCGATCTCGTGGTCGAAATCGTGCTCGGGATCAGTACGGTCAACGTAGCCCAGATCCTGAGGAATAGGCTCGTTGAAGATGATACGACCCACAGTGGTGGTAATGATCTTCTGTACGGGAACGCCCTCTATCTCCTTTGTGACTCTCAGTCTTATAGGAGCGTGGAGGCCGACATAGCCTTCATTGTATGCCATGATTGCCTCATTGGAATCACGGTACATATGAATGGGCTTGTAGGTTGCAGGTCTGGTGCCGTCTTCCTTGGCTTTCAGGTTTGCAGCGTAAATATCATCACCGGGAGTAAGCTCACCGGCAGTAAGACCGGTATCACCGGGATCATCAACAATCAGGTTCTCGGCGCCCTTCTCTGCATTGCCTATACGGACCATGGTCAGATAGTAGGAACCGAGGATCATATCCTGAGTAGGAACGGTAACAGGGTGACCGTCCTGAGGACGAAGCAGGTTATTTGCAGACAGCATCAGAATTCTGGCTTCTGCCTGTGCCTCTGCGGACAGAGGAAGGTGGATAGCCATCTGGTCACCGTCGAAGTCTGCGTTGTATGCAGTACATACCAGGGGGTGCAGTCTCAGAGCACGGCCTTCAACAAGGACAGGCTCGAATGCCTGAATACCAAGTCTATGCAGTGTAGGCGCACGGTTAAGGAGAACGGGATGCTCTTTAATAACATCCTCCAGTGCGTCCCAAACCTCGGTCTTCTGCTTATCAACCATCTTCTTAGCGGACTTGATGTTGTTTGCAACACCGTCCTCAACCAGCTTCTTCATAACGAAGGGGCGGAACAGTTCGATAGCCATTTCCTTAGGAACACCGCACTGGTAAATCTTAAGGTCAGGACCGACAACAATAACAGAACGGCCGGAGTAGTCAACACGCTTACCAAGCAGGTTCTGACGGAAACGTCCCTGCTTACCTTTAAGCATATCACTCAGAGACTTAAGTGCTCTGGAGTTTGCACCGGTAACGGCTCTGCCGCGGCGGCCGTTATCAATCAGTGCGTCAACTGCTTCCTGAAGCATACGCTTTTCGTTTCTGACAATGATGTCAGGAGCGTTAAGCTGCATCAGTCTCTTAAGACGGTTGTTACGGTTAATAACTCTGCGGTACAGGTCATTCAGGTCGGAGGTAGCGAATCTGCCGCCGTCCAGCTGAACCATAGGACGGATTTCAGGAGGAATAACAGGCAGAACGTCGATGATCATCCACTCAGGGCGGTTGCCGCTCTGACGGAATGCCTCAACAACCTCAAGGCGCTTAACAAGCTTTGCCTTTTTCTGACCGCTGGCGGTCTTGAGCTCCTCGCGGAGCTCAACTGCCAGCTTTTCGCAGTCTATCTGACTGAGAAGTTCTTTAATAGCCTCAGCACCCATGCCGGCCTTAAAGTCATCCTCATACTTTTCGCGCATTTCACGATACTCACGCTCGTTGAGTATCTGGCACTTTTCCAGAGGGGTGTAACCGGGGTCGGTTACTATATAGTTTGCAAAGTACAGTACCTTCTCCAGAGTTCTGGGAGTAAGGTCAAGCATAAGACCCATGCGGCTGGGTATGCCCTTGAAGTACCAGATATGGCTGACGGGAGCTGCAAGCTCAATGTGGCCCATACGCTCACGACGAACCTTGCTCTTGGTGACTTCAACACCGCAGCGGTCGCATATTTTGCCTTTGTATCTAATCTTTTTGTACTTTCCGCAGTGGCATTCCCAGTCCTTTGTAGGTCCGAAAATACGTTCGCAGAAAAGTCCGTCTCTCTCAGGCTTGAGAGTTCTGTAGTTGATTGTCTCAGGCTTTTTAACTTCGCCGTAAGACCAACTACGAATCATCTCAGGGGAGGCTATACCAATCTTAATAGCGTCAAAAGGTGCGTAGCTCATTAATCGTCCTCCTCTTCATTATTCATTTCATATGAATCATCTTCATCATCGGGAATATCCTCGATGGTGTAACCCTCGGCTTCAATCTCACTCTCGTCAGCCTCGTACATCTCATCTCTCATATCGGGGATGAAATCATCGTCATCGTCTTCCTTGAGTTCGATTTCGTTGCCGTCCTTGTCCAGAACCTTGATGTCAAGGCACAGGGACTGGAGTTCCTTAACCAGAACCTTGAAGGATTCGGGAACACCGGGTTCGGGGATGTTGTTGCCCTTTACGATAGCTTCGTAGGTCTTGACACGTCCGGTAACATCGTCGGACTTAACAGTCAGGATCTCCTGCAGGGTGTATGCTGCACCGTAAGCTTCCAGAGCCCAAACTTCCATTTCACCGAAACGCTGGCCGCCGAACTGAGCTTTACCACCCAGAGGCTGCTGAGTAACAAGGCTGTAAGGGCCGGTGGAACGGGCATGAATCTTATCGTCAACCAGATGGTGGAGCTTAAGGAAGTAAACCCAGCCAACGGTAACGTCATTATCGAATTTTTCACCGGTACGACCGTCATACATGACGCTCTTACCGTCTTCACGGAGGCCTGCCTCACGGAGGGTCTCACGAATTGTGGTTTCATTTGCGCCGTTAAAGACAGGAGTTGCAACCTTCCAGCCAAGGGCCTGAGCTGCATATCCGAGGTGAACCTCAAGAACCTGTCCTATATTCATTCGGGAAGGAACACCCAGGGGGTTCAGGACTATATCCAGAGGAGTACCGTCGGGCAGGTAAGGCATATCCTCTCTGGGGAGGATGCGGGAAACAACACCCTTGTTACCGTGACGACCTGCCATCTTATCGCCCACAGAGATCTTTCTCTTCTGTGCGATGTAGACTCTTACGACCTGATTTACGCCGGGGTTCATTTCATCGCCGTTTTCACGGGTGAATACCTTGACGTCAACGATTATACCGCATTCGCCGTGGGGAACCTTCAGCGAAGTATCTCTGACTTCTCTTGCCTTCTCACCGAATATTGCACGGAGCAGACGCTCTTCAGCGGTAAGATCGGTCTCTCCCTTGGGAGTAACCTTACCTACCAGAATATCGCCGGCGTTGACTTCTGCACCGACCATGATGATACCGCGCTCATCAAGGAACTTGAGAGCATCTTCACCTACGCCGGGGATGTCGCGGGTGATTTCCTCAGGTCCGAGCTTGGTGTCTCTGGCGTCGCACTCGTACTCTTCTATATGAATGGAAGTAAATACGTCTTCCATAACCAGTCTCTCGTTAAGCAGGATAGCGTCTTCGTAGTTGTAGCCTTCCCAGTTCATGTAACCGACAAGGATGTTCTTACCGAGAGCAATCTCACCCTGAGAGGTGCTGGAACCGTCAGCCAGAACATCGCCCTTATTGATTCTGTCACCGGCGTTTACGATAGGACGCTGGTTAAGGCAGGTACCCTGGTTGGAACGGGAGAACTTAATAAGCTTATAATCTTTAACACGACCGGAATCGTATCTTACAGTAACGTAGTTTGCATCGACTCTGGTAACAAGACCGTCTTCCTCTGCAACTACGCAGACACCGGAGTCAACAGCGCACTTGTGCTCAATACCGGTAGCAACGATAGGAGCCTGAGTGGTGAGAAGAGGAACTGCCTGACGCTGCATGTTAGCACCCATCAGAGCACGGTTAGCGTCGTCGTTTTCAAGGAAGGGGATCATAGCGGTAGCTATGGAAACCATCATCTTGGGGCTGACGTCCACGTAGTCAACTTCTTCGCGGTTAACTTCAATGGTATCGTTGCGGTGACGACAGGTGATACGCTTATTGATGAAGACACCGTTTTCATCAACAGGCTCAGCTGCCTGAGCAACAACAAACTCATCTTCCTGATCGGCTGTCATGTACTCAACCTCGTCGGTGACGCGGCAGGTACCCTTTTCAACCTTTCTGTAAGGAGCAACAAGGAATCCGTACTCATTGGCTCTTGCATAGGATGCAAGGTAGGAGATCAGACCGATGTTAGGACCTTCAGGAGTTTCGATAGGGCAGAGACGGCCGTAATGGCTGTAATGAACGTCTCGAACATCGAAGGAAGCTCTCTCTCTTGACAGACCGCCGGGGCCCAGAGCGGACATACGGCGCTTATGAGTAAGTTCGGACAGGGGGTTTGTCTGGTCCATGAACTGGCTCAGAGGGGAGGAGCCGAAGAACTCCTTGATAGCAGCGGTAACAGGACGGATGTTTATAAGGCTCTGGGGAGTGACAATGTCCATATCCTGCAGAGTCATACGCTCTCTGATAACTCTCTCCATACGGCTGAAGCCTATGCGGAACTGGTTCTGCAGAAGCTCACCTACGCAGCGGACACGGCGGTTACCCAGATGGTCGATGTCATCTGCGTTGCCGATGCCGTGAGCAAGGGCGTTGAGGTAGTTAACGGAAGCGAATATATCATCGTTAACGATGTGTTTAGGAATAAGAACGTCGATGTTCTCGCGGATAGCGTCTTTAAGAGCTTCGCCCTCGTAGCGCTCGCACAGCTGCTGCATAACAATGCCGCGAACCTTTTCCTTAATCTCCAGCTCTTCCAGCTCTTCGTCAGTGAGGTCAACATACTTTCTTATATCGACCATACCGTTGGAGAATACGCGAACCTTCTTGTCGTCAACCAGCAGGTTTACGGCAACTACGCCGGAATCTGCGATAACCTTGGACTTTTCTCTGGTGATGACCTCGCCTTCCTCAGCGATAATCTCACCGGTGAAGGGGTCTGCAACAGGCTCAGCAAGGGTGAAGCCTGCGATACGGGGGAAGAGGGACAGCTTCTTGTTGAACTTGTAGCGTCCGACGTTTGAAATCTCGTAGCGGCGGCGGTCATAGAACAGGCCGTCCAGCAGAGTCTCAGCGGATTCCACAGTGGGGGGATCGCCGGGACGGAGCTTTCTGTAAACTTCGATAAGGCACTCGTCGCGGTTAGCGGTGGTATCCTTGTCGAGAGTGGAGACGATACGCTCATCCTCACCGAATACTTCTTTAATTCTTTCGTTGGTAACAACACCTACATAGGGGTCGGATACGCAGGAAAGCCATGTGGAAGGACGGTTTTCATCGTAAGCGCCCATGGCCTTAAGGAACCAGGTAATGGGGAGCTTGCGGTTTTTATCTATGCGAACGTTAAAGACGTCATTTGCGTCAGTCTCGTACTCCAGCCATGCACCGTGATAAGGAATAACAGTGGCGGAGTAGATATTCATCATGGACTTATCAAGGTCCTTGCCGAAGTATACACCGGGGGAACGAACGATCTGGGAAACAATAACACGCTCGGCACCGTTAATAACGAAAGTACCGCCGTCAGTCATAATGGGGAAATCTCCCATGAAGATTTCCTGCTCTTTTATCTCCTCAGTCTCCTTGTTGCGAAGTCTTACCCTTACCTTTAAGGGAGCAGCATATGTGGCATCTCGTGCCTTGCACTCCTCTTCACTGTACTTGGGCTCTTCATTCATGGAGTAGTCGATAAAGCTCAGCTCCAGATTACCGGTATAGTCGGTTACGGAGTCTACATCTCTGAAAACCTCATGCAGTCCTGTCTCAAGAAACCACTTGTATGAACTCTTCTGGATCTCCAGAAGGTTAGGCATTTCCATGATTTCCGGGACGCGGGCAAAGCTCTTTCGCAGGGTCTTGCCGTACATAACGTCTTTTGGCATTGGCGCACTCTCCTTCTCTCATTTGTAAACACCCGGCTCAGTTGTTAAAACTTATAGCCGCTGTGTTGAATTTACTTTGTCATAATGCTATACTAAACACAGTAAAAGACTGGGGTAATAGCCCTGTCCCTGCATATGTAGCAAGCTATTCTACCACCATACTAAAGAATAAGTCAAGGATTTTTTAAAATATTTCAAAAATTTTGGCGGGGGTGTCAAGCCCCGGCCTATTTTTTTATTCTTTTTGCGAATTGACTTGAATTTCAGGAGGTAAAAATGGGATTTACGGTGTTTGTGCTTTTAACGGTCGAGGCTCTTTTTGCATTGTGGCTTTTAAACCGTGAAGGACTGCTGAAAAAATACTCATATTTTGTTACCGCTCTTATCCTTATAGCCCTTGCATTTCTGCTGAGAGCCTTTGTACTCCCATACAAAACGCTGGACTATCAGGATTTTCTAAGCCGCTGGGTTGAGTTTTTCAGGGTCAACGGCGGATTTAAGGCTTTGGGTAAGCCGGTGGGCAATTATAATGTACCTTATCTTTATTTTCTTGCACTATTCTCCTATATCCCCGTAAACGACCTTTATCTTATAAAGCTTCTCAGCATTTTATTTGATGTGCTGCTTGCATATGGTGTTATGAAGCTTCTGTCCCTCTTTAAAAAGTCTCCCGCAGTTCTTATTGCGGCCTTTATAAGTGTGCTTTATCTGCCTACCGTCTTTTTAAACGGTGCCGTTTGGGGTCAGTGCGACAGTATATATGCAGCTCTGGCACTTTTAGGCATATACTGTGCCCTTACCGACCGGCCTTGTCTTTCCATGGCGCTTGCTGCTCTTTCCTTCGGTTTTAAGCTTCAGGCGGTTTTCATTCTGCCGGTTTACGCCGTACTGTGGTTTATGGGCAAGTTTAACTGGAAGCATTTTCTGCTCTTCCCTTTAACTTATATAGTGCTGGTTCTGCCTGCCGTTATTATGGGAAGACCTTTTATAGAGACCATAACCTTGTATTTTAATCAGACCGGCAGTATAGGTTCGGGGCTTAATTACAGTTCCCCTTCCGTTTTCGCAATTCTGACGGGAATCAAAAATGAAGCTCTGGCTTCAAAGCTCGGAATTGCCGCAGCATTTATTTTCATGCTTACGGTTCTCGGCCTTGCACTGTGGAAAAGAAAAAATCTCAGCCGCAGCTCTGTGATGTGGGCAGCTCTCCTTTTCACTCTGGGAATTCCCTTTCTTCTTCCCCACATGCACGAGCGCTACTTTTTTGCCGCCGACATTATGTGCCTGCTTTTGTCCTTTGCCGTGCCGGAGCTTGCAGGTGCTGCCGTTCTCTGTCAGTTTGCATCTCTGCTGGGTTACCACGCATATTTAAAAAGAGCTTATCTTTTAACTCTTAACTACGGCGCTTGGGCTATATTTTTACTGCTGATAATTGCCTGTGTTTTCTACGTTTTCAGCCTCTCGAAAAAAAATTTTAAAAAATATGAAAAAAAGTGTTGACTTTTTTCCTTATTCTGCTATAATCAATCGTGCCTTAAATGTGGCGCCGCCAAGTGGTGCAAGCGGCTTTAAATGGAGCCGAAGCACCGGCGAGATAAGCGAGAGTGCTGGAACAGGTAGACAGGCACGTTTGAGGGGCGTGTGACAACCGTCGTGGGAGTTCGATTCTCCTCTCTCGCACCAGAAAGTCAAGGACTTCGGTCCTTGACTTTTTTTCTTTTTTATTTTCGGAAATTCAAAATTTTTTTCAATTAAGATTTTTTATTAAAAAATATTTTCTTCCGAAATTTTTCTCAAAGAAATTTTTTTAAAATCAGATGCCGGAGAGCTTTTCTCCGGCATTTTTTGCTTAATGGCACTTTTTGCAATATAATCAGCAGTAACGCCTATTCAAAATGGCATTTAATTTAAATATAATATAATGGCTGTTTGATGTGAGGTGTTTTCAGCATGAAAATTTTAATACAGAACGGTCTTGTTATTGACCCCGAAAATTCAATATGCTCCAGACGGAGCCTTTATCTGGAAGACGGCAAGGTTGCCTCCATGCCGGAGGGTGAAGTTAACGCCGATATGGTAATCGACGCTGAAAATAAAATCGTATGCCCCGGATTTATAGATATACATATGCACGAAGATGCCCTCAACCCTGACGGAAGTCTTTATGCAGACGATGACAAAGCAATCCTCGCCTGTATGCTCCGCATGGGCGTTACCACCGCCGTGGGCGGTAACTGCGGTGAAAATGTATGCAACCCCGCAGATTATATGGATATAGCCGACAGAGAGGGTACTTATACAAATATTGCCATGCTGGCAGGCCACCAGTATTTCCGCCAGAAATCCGGCTGTACCGATGATTACGGCCCCGCCACCGAAGATCAGATTCGGAAATGCGCTGATGCAATGGAAGATGCCCTTAAGAGAGGCTGTGCCGGTATTTCCTACGGTATCAGATACGTTCCCGGCATGGATGCTCAGGAGCTTATAAAGACCGCTGAAGGCGCTAAGAAGCAGGGCAAAATGGTTGCCGCCCATATAAGAGACGATGCCTCCGCAGTTTTCGGCGCTGCAAGAGAATTTCTCGATGCAGGACTTAAACTCAATGTTCCCCTTCAGGTTTCACATATAGGCAGTATGGCAGGCTTCGGACAGATGGAAGAATTTCTCTCCCTTATATATGATTACAGAAAAAAAGATTCCCGCATTTTCTGCGACTGCTATCCCTATGACGCCTTCTCCACCGGTCTCGGCTCCGCCACCTATGACGATGGCTGGATGGACAGATACAACTGCTCTTACGACGTTGTAGAGCTGGCAGACGGGAAATATAAAGGTCAGCGCTGCACCAAAGAAATTTTCGACGAGGTTCGCCGGGATGACCCCCAGTGCAGAACTATCTGCTATGTTATGGAGCAGGAACAGGTTGACCTTGCCTACACCCACCCCGCAGTTATGGTGGGAAGTGACGGTGTAATGAACATGGGAGCCGGCCACCCCCGAGCCGCCGGAGCATTCCCCCGCTTCATTAACCGCTACGTAAACGGCGGCAGACTTTCAATGTATGATGCCGTAAACCGTATGACTGCCATGCCCGCAAAACAGCTTGGGCTTAAAAACAAAGGAAACCTCACCATAGGCTCTGATGCCGATGTGATTATATTTGATCCCGAAACTATTAAAGACCTTTCCACCTTTGAAAATCCCATTACCCCGCCGGTCGGAATTGACTATGTGATAGTAAACGGAACTCCCGCCGTTAAAGACGGCAGAATAATAAACGGCAAAGCCGGAAAATCCGCCCGTGTATATTAAAGGAGAATTTTTATGACCAAGCCTGCTAAATCAGAAAACCTTAACGATAAGAAAAAGAAATTCAAAATGCCCGACACATGGATTGTGGTTTTTGCAATGGTGGTTATCGCCGCCATTTTAAGCTGGATAGTCCCCGCCGGTACATATGAATATAAACAGGTGGATATTAACGGCACCGTACGAAATATAGCCATAGACGGCTCCTACCACGTTATAGATAAGGCCGAAACCAAGCCCACCGGATTTTTAGGGCTGTTCTCCGCTCTCTACACCGGCTGTGTTGAGGCAGGCAGTACCATATTTATGATTTTATGCTGCTGCGCCAGTTTCCGCATTATGGTTCGCACCGGTGCAATCCACGCCGGAATAGGCTCCATATTGAAAAAGCTCGGCAACAAGGGCATGATTTTAGCCGTAGTTTTAATGGTTGTTTTCGGTATCTGCGGCTCCATGTTCGGTATGATAAGCGAGCTTTTCGGCTTCTATCCTTTAATGGTAGGTCTCGGAGTTGCCCTTGGCTATGACCCTTTATTCGGTTTTGCAATTTTGTGTCTGGGCGATTACATAGGCTTTACCGCCGGTAC
Organism: Oscillospiraceae bacterium; assembly: GCA_020025715.1. Taxonomy (GTDB): domain Bacteria; phylum Bacillota; class Clostridia; order Oscillospirales; family Oscillospiraceae; genus Limivicinus. Next base: position 19,813 of record JAHHRQ010000022.1, read on the forward strand.
TCTGAACCCCTATAACGTGGCAGTTTCTCAGGGTATAGCCGAAGTCCCCATATATTCAAACCAGCCCTACCGTTGGTTCAGCTTTGTTGTTCTCATGAGCATTTCCATTATTTATCTTGTGCGCTACGGCAAAAAGGTTAAGAAAGACCCCACTATCTCCCCTGTTTACGGCCGTCCCTGCGTCCACAGCTTCAGTGACGGAGATCTGGACGAATACAAAATGGACTGGAGATATATTCTGGTTCTTCTCGACATGTTTATTGCCATAGCAATTTTAATGGTCGGCCTGATGAAATACAGCTGGGGCAACACTCAGCTCTGCGGACTGTTTATCATAATGTCCATAGCCGCCGCCCTTATCTGCGGCTGGAACAGCCAGAAATATGTGGATGAATTTGTAGAAGGCGTTAAAGGCATGATCTGGGGCGCTCTGATTGCCGGTCTTTCAAGAGCAATCCTTGTTGTTATGAATAATGCCCAGATTACCGACACTATCATTCACGCTCTGGCAGAGCTTTTAAAGAAGGCTCCCGCCTCCATTTCCGCCCAGCTCATTCTTTTAGTCCAGACCCTTATTAACCTTCCCATTTCCTCTGCCACCGGTCAGGCAGCCGTTACAATGCCTATTATGGCTCCTCTGGCTGACGCACTGAACGTTACCCGTGACACCGCATGTCTTGCCTTCCAGTTCGGTGACGGCCTTACAAACCTGCTCTGGCCCACCAGCAATGTGGTTATAGTCTGCGGTCTTGCAGACATTCCCTATGAAAAATGGGTTAAATGGTTCCTGCCCCTCTTCTTCATCCTGCTTATTGCACAGATGATATTGGTCGGCGGAGCCGTGGCAATCGGACTTTAAAACAATAATTTACAGTAAAAAAGCCGCTGTCAGAGCTGTTCTGGCGGCGGTTTTTTGCATAAGTTCATAAAATATTTCTATTTCTGTCCCTTGACAGCTTTACAAGCTGGGCTTATAATATTATCGACATATGACGGATTGAAAAGAGGTGAGCAGGATGTCCAGACCCCAAAAATGCCGCCGTATCTGCGCCGAGCCGCGGTTCACGGAGTTTGCTCCCAAAGGCGACGAAAATGCCCGCTCCATCGTTTTAAGCATTGATGAATACGAAGTTTTCCGTCTGGTGGATTATGAAAACAAAACCCACGAGGAATGTGCCAAGCAAATGGACATCTCCCGCACCACCGTCACGGAAATCTACGACAGCGCCAGAAAGAAAATTGCCAATTTTCTTGTAAACGGCCTTTCACTTAAAATTCAGGGCGGTAACTACCGTATATGCGACGGTTCCGCTGCCTGCTGCGGGTTAAGGTGCAAAGGTGATGAAAGCGAAGCTTCAAATGCAGCCGTACCCGAAAAGGTGGATAAGCCTGAGGGCGCTGTAAGAATTGCCATTGTATGTGAAGACGGTGAGGTTTTCCCCCACTTCGGTCAGTCGGAAAGCTTTATCCTTTACGATGTTAAGGACGGCGTACTGTTACAGCAGAATGTTGTTAAGCTAAGCGGAGCCCAGAGAGGCGCTCTGCCGGATATTTTAAAGAGATTTCTGGTGGATAAGCTTATCTGCGGCGGAATAGGACCGGGCGCATTAAATGCCCTGGACACTCACGGCATAGAGGTTTTCACAGGAGTTTCAGGCAGTACGGAGCAGGCCTTTAATAATTGGCTTAAAGGCTGTTTAAACTAAGATTACAGCGGAAAATATCGAAACTGCATTATATGGAGGTAGAAAAATGATAGTAGCATTACCTATGGATGAGGACAGGAAAAACATCTGCGTGTCTTTCGGCAGAGCACCTTTCTTCCTTTTTAAGAACACCGAAACCGGCGCAGAAGAGTTTGTTGTAAACCCCGGTGCAGAGGCTTCCGGCGGTGCCGGCGTTAAGGCAGCTCAGGCTGTTGTTGACGGAGGTTCCGACGCTCTCATCACTGTACGCTGCGGTGAAAATGCCGCCGAGGTATTCAAGGCAGCAGATATTAAAATTTACAAGGCTGAGGGCACTGACGGGGCTGAAAACCTGAAAGCTCTCGCCGAAGGCAAGCTCTCCGAGCTTACCAAATTCCACGCGGGCTACCACGGCATAGCATGAAAATAGCTGTATTAAGCGGCAAGGGCGGCACCGGTAAAACCTTTGTCTCCACTAACCTTGCCTTAGCCGCCGGAAAAGCCGCATATGTTGACTGCGACGTGGAGGAGCCTAACGGCAGACTGTTTTTAAAGCCCGAAAATATTGAAAGCACTTCCGTCAAGGTGAACACTCCCCTTGTAAATCCCATGAAGTGCTCCGGCTGCCGCAAATGTGTGGACTTCTGCAAATTCCACGCTATGGCCTTTGTAAGAAACCACCCCATTATCTTCCCCGCAATCTGCCACTCCTGCGGCGGATGCGCCCTTCTCTGCCCCGAAAACGCAATCAAGGAAACTGAGAGGGAAATCGGAGTTGTTGAAAAAGGCACTCACGGAGACACATGCGTTATAACCGGCGTTATGAACCCCGGCGAAGAAAGCGGCGTTCCCATTATAAAAGAGGCTCTCCGCGAGGGCATAGCAGCTGAGGAAAACGTAATTATAGACTGCCCTCCCGGCAGTGCATGTGCAGTTATGGAAAGTGTTACACTGTCCGATTACTGCGTAATAATCGCAGAGCCTACCGCCTTCGGTCTCCACAATTTCCGCATGGTTTATGAGCTGTCTCAGCTTATGGGCAAGCCCTGCTGTGTGGTTATAAACAAGGAGTCCGAGCCTTACGCACCTCTGGAGGATTTCTGCAAAGAGCATAATATTCCCATAGCTTTAAGAATTCCTTATTCAGATGAGCTTGCATCAATCGGTGCAAAGGCAGATGTTGCCTCTGAGGCTAAAGAGGAATACAGAGAAATGTTTAAATCTCTTCTTGACTATATAAGCAGGGAGGCAGCCAAATGAAAAAGCTTCTTATTCTGAGCGGTAAGGGCGGCACCGGTAAAACCACCACCGCCGCTTCATTCATCCGCTTTTCACAGGCTCAGGCTTTTGCAGACTGTGACGTTGATGCCCCTAATCTGCACATAGTTTCAAAAATGACCGTTAAGCCGGAGGTCACCGATTACTACGGCATGGAAAAAGCCGTAATCGACCCGAAAAAATGCCTAAACTGCGGCAAATGCGCTGCAAACTGCCGCTTTGACGCTGTAAGACACGCTGATGGTCACTGTGAGATTGATGAATTCGGATGTGAGGGCTGCGGCGTGTGCGCTGCAATATGCCCCGCAGATGCAATTTCCATGCAGTCTGATGCTGCCGGAAAGCTCAGTCTCTATAAAGATAAGCAGACCTTTGCAACGGCCGAGCTTAAAATGGGCCGCGGCAACTCCGGAAAGCTTGTAAGCGAAGTAAAAAGCGTTATGAGCGACGCTGCACCCGACGCAGATTTAGCTATAATAGACGGCTCTCCCGGAATAGGCTGCCCTGTCATTGCCTCCGTAACAGGAGTTGACATGGCGCTTATCGTAACCGAGCCCAGCGCTTCCGGCTTATCGGACCTTAAAAGACTTCTCCACACCTCTGACATTCTCAGAGTAAAGGTGGCAGTCTGTGTCAACAAATATGACGCATGTCCCGAAAAGGCAGAGGAAATCAGAGACTTCTGCAAACAGGAAAACATCACCTTTGTAGGCTTTATGCCTTTTGACAAAAAAGCTTCTCAGGCCATAAATCAGGGTATGAGCGTTGCAGATGTTGACTGCCCGCTGCGAGATGCTTTAAGACAGATTTACGATAAAACAATGGCTCTATTGGAGGACAAAAAATGAAGCTTGGAATAATCCGCTGTATGCAGACCGAGGACTACTGCCCCGGCACAACCGACTTCAAGGTAATAAAAAACCGCAAAGGCGCTTTTGAGGGCGTGGAGGAAGATATTGAGCTTATAGGCTTTATAAACTGCGGCGGCTGCCCCGGTAAGAAAGCCGTTTTAAGAGCAAGAGAGCTTGTTAAGCGCGGAGCTGACACAATAGCTTTCGCCTCCTGCATTCAGAAAGGCACACCTATCGGTTATCCCTGTCCCTTTGCAGAAAAGATGCGGGAGCTGGTTTCAAAAGAAGCGGGCGAAGATGTCCGCATTATCGACTATACCCACTGATTTAAGCTCTTCCGTGGCTTAAATCCGCAAATATTAAAAAATTTCCCTTGAACGGGAGTAATAAAAACGCTATTATATGTTTATGAGAACATATAAAATATATTGATTTTCAAATTTTAAAGGAGTAATTCACCATGAAAATTGCTGTACCCTGTAACGGTTCTTCTATCTGGCCTCATTTCGGTCACTGCGAAAGCTTCATGCTTTTTGATGTTGAGGACAACAAGATTGTCGCCTCCGAGACTATTGCAAACCCCGGCCACAAGCCCGGTTTCCTGCCCAACTTCCTCGCTGACAAGGGCGCAACCGTAATCATTGCAGGCGGTATGGGCGGCGGCGCTGTTGACATTTTCAACGAGCGCGGTGTTGAAGTTGTTGTCGGTGCTTCCGGCGACGCAAAGGCAGCTGTTGAAGCATACCTGAGAGGCGAACTCCACACCACCGGTGAAGTCTGCCACAACCACGAGCACGCTGACGAGTGCGGCAAGCACTGATTAAAAAATATTTTTAATAACACTAAGGGGGAAATCATTATGGAACAGAAGTTCTACATCTGCAAGCATTGCGGCAATATTATTGCCATGGTAAAGGACGCCGGTGTGCCTGTTGTCTGCTGCGGCGAGAGAATGACCCAGCTCATTCCCGGTACCTCTGACGGCGCTGCTGAAAAGCACGTTCCTGTTTACGAAGTAAACGGAAATGTTGTCAACGTCACTGTCGGTGCTGTTGAGCACCCCATGCTGGAAAACCACTACATTGAGTGGATCTCCATTCAGACAAATTACGGCAACCAGAGAAAGACTTTAAAGCCCGGTGAAGCCCCCAAGGCAAGCTTTGCTCTCCTTGAAGGCGAGAAGGTTGAGGCTGTATATGCCTACTGCAATCTTCACGGTCTCTGGAAGGCATAATTATTAAAGCGAACATAAGATAAAGCAAAAAACACGGTACAGTCTCCAAATGAGGCTGTACCGTGTTTTTTATGCACTTTTAAATATAGGTTTCAGGAGTCTGCACCTGACGACTGCACCGTTTTACGGTCTTTGAGATTATCAATTTGTATCGGGTGACATTTCTGCATCAATTTTCGTATTTTTTGCTGTGCATTCGGATCAGTTCCTCATCCTCAAAATAGTTAATTCTCATTGCGGACTTTACTTCATCCAGAGTTTTTGCCGCAATAATTCGCGCCTGCTCACTGCCCGCTTTCAGAATATCGTAAACTCCGGGAATATCCTTTTCGTATTCTTTACGTCTTTTCCTGATCGGTTCCAATTCTTCCTGCAAAATTTTGATGAGGAATTTTTTGATCTTAACATCGCCCAGACCGCCTCTCTGGTAATGCGCTTTCATCTCGTCCAGACAAGAATATTCCGGCAGATATTCTGCAAAATGCCGCTGTTCGCAGAAAGCATCCAGATAAGTAAACACGGTATTGCCTTCCAGATGTCCGGGATCCG
>JAHHRQ010000023.1 GCA_020025715.1 Oscillospiraceae bacterium
TTAAAGCAGCGGCGCAACGGCTTTCAGCACAACGCCGGTTACTTTTTCGTTAAAGCTCTCGTTTTTCAATGTGTCGTGGGTGACGGTGCGGCACTTATTCTGGGTTTCAAGAAAATCTTTCTTTATATCCGGTATGCACTGAGCCTCATACATGTAGGCGGCGCACTCGAAGTGGTGGTACAGGCTGCGGTAATCAAGGTTAATGGTTCCGACTACTGCTTCCCTGTCGTCCACAACGAACACCTTTGCATGGACAAAGCCGGGAGTATATTCATATATTCTGACGCCGGACTCCATAAGTGACCTGTAATGGGTCTTAGCCAGTGCGTAGGGCAGCTTTTTATCCGGTATGCCGGGTAAAATCAGCCGCACATCCACTCCCCGCTCGGCGGCAAACTTAATAGCCGTCTCCATTTCTCCGTCAAGGATAAGGTAGGGGGTCATAATGTAAATGTAGTCTCTGGCTCTGTTCAGCAGGTCAAGATACACCCACTCGCCTACCCGCTCATTATCCAGCGGGCAGTCACCGTAGGGTATCACATATCCGGGAGCATTTTCAACACGGTGAGGGGGAGAATTTAGATACTTCTCGTAATTCTCCGGCTCCTTTTCGTTTACGTTCCACATCTGCAAGAACATAAGGGTAAAGCTCTTTGCCGCCTCGCCCTCCACCATAACGGCGGTATCCTTCCAGTGTCCGAAGCGCTCCTTTGCGTTTATATATTCATCCGCAAGGTTCACGCCGCCGGTAAAGGCCACCTTTCCGTCCACCACAAGGATTTTTCTGTGGTCACGGTAGTTATAATGGGTAGAAACGAAGGGGGTAAGAGGTGCAAAGCTTTTGCATTTAATGTTAAGCTCTGCAAGGCGCTTTGGGTAATCATGGGGCAGAAGAGCAAATTCGCAGGTGCCGTCGTACATCATCCGCACTTCCACGCCCTGTGCCGCCTTTTCCGCCAGAATTTCCAGAATTTTACCCCACATAAGTCCCTCGTCTACAATGAAGTATTCAAGGAATATAAATTTTTCGGCCTTTTGCAGCTGCACCAGCAGCTCTGCAAATTTATCCTCACCAAGGGGGAAATACTTAACATCTGTCTTATCAAATACCGGGTGACAGCCGCCCCGTTTCAGATACCGTGCAAGCCCCTCGGCCTCAGCGGCATCCTTTTTAAAGTTTTCGTAGGTTTCTTCATCCTGCTTCAGCTTGTCGCTGCTCTCCTTGCTCACCTGTGCGAAACGGTCTTTCAGTATTCTGTGGCCCAGATTGCTGTGGGTGTACAGAAACAGCAGAGCGCCGAACACAGGCAGAAGCATAATAAGGGCAAGCCAGCTCAGCTTTGCGGTAGGGTCATGGCTGCTGTTAAAGAGGTAGAGCACCATAATGACGGTGAAAACAGCTTCAATAACATAGTAGTAGGGCGTAAATGCTCTTGCATAAATAAACAGCTCCGCCAATAAAGCTACCTGAATTACGAGCAGCAGAACAATAAGTCCGGTACGGCCGAATACCATCCGCAGCAGACCTTTTTTACTTCTTTTAAGCAGTCTTATCCCTGCACTGTCCTGTTCTATATATCCGTCAGTTGGCTTCATATTTTCTCCTCACTCTTCTCTCAGCTCAAGCAGACACTGGCTGAAACCGTAGCGCTCCGCCAGAGCTTTTGCTCTCTGTCTGCCGGCTGTACTCTTTTTGCCGGTTCTTCTGGCTCTTATCATAATATTTTTGGGAGAATGTTCAAAATCAATAAACTCGATTAAATCCACCTTATATCCCATGTCCTCCAGAACATCCGCTCTGATAGCATCGGTTAAAAGGGCGGACATGCGCTCTTTAATAATGCCGTGTTTAAGAAAAATATCCAGATCTCCGCCCTTTTTAATGGTGGAGTTAATTTCATGCTGGCAGCAGGGAACGGAGAAAATGTACTCCGCACCGTGTTCAATGGCATAGTTCAAGGCGTAATCCGTTGCCATATTGCAGGCGTGGAGAGTTACCACCATATCTATTCTCTCGTCATACAGCGCATCCTTTGTTACGTCTGCTTTCACAAAGCTAAGGCCGGTGTAGCCGTACTTTTCCGCAATTCTCTGACAGTTTTCCACCACGTCCTCTTTAAGGTCATAGCCTATGATTTTAACGTCCATGCCCTTTTTAACAGAGAAGTAATAATAGATAATAAAGGTCAGATAGGATTTACCGCAGCCGAAATCCAGAATAGTGATTTTCTTTCTGCCGCTCTGGCTGAACTGGTGGTCGATAAGCTCGATAAAGCGGTTTATCTGCTTATATTTATCATATTTTGCCTTGACGATTTTAAAATCCGGGGTAAATACGCCCAAATCCACAAGGGCGGGGATTTCCTCACCCTCGGAGAGAATGTATTCCTTTTCCCTGTTGTGGCTCTGGGGTGCGGAAACTTTGCACAGGTTTTCGGCCCCGCCGGTCTTTTTGTAGCCGCCCTTTTGTCTCAGGCAGTACTGGGCATTTTCGCAGCCGGTGGAAATGAGCGCCTGACGGAATTTTCCGTCAAGCTCCTCTGCAAAAACCTCCATCAGCTCCTCGCCGCTTAAGTTTTCGTGATAAGCCTTATTGTCCTTAAAGCGTTCAATCTGGAAAAGCCGCTGACCTTTCAGCACCACAGGTCTTATTATAACCTTGCTCACGCCCTTTTTATCTGCGGGCTGGCTCAAAACAGCCTTTTGCAAATCGGGCAGTGCGGCAAGCATATCCCTGTACAGTCTTGAATTTTCCATATTATTCACCGAACAGCTTTTTAAGTCTGAGAGATGCGGCTTTCAGCTCGTTTTTGCTGTAAGAGTTATTCTCGTCAGCAAGTACCGCAGCAATAGCGTCCTTGGCGTTCAGTCCCTTAACCATTTCATCCACCAGCATAGCCTCGGGAGAAACAGTGTGCTCAACCTTGTTGAAAACATAGTCCGGCTGAATTTCCAGCACTATGGCGTACTCGCCCTTGTCGTAATTACCCTTGTTTAAAAGCTGCTCTTTAACTTCTTCGGGAGTGCCGCGGAAGCTCATTTCGTGGAGCTTTGTCATGTCGTTGCACAGGCAGAGCTGAACATCTGCATTCTCATTTATAAAGAAGTCCACCAGCTCCATTATACGCTTGGGGGATTCATAAAGTGCGTAGGTTCTGGTATCGCCCTTACGCATTTTTTCCAGCAGCTTTCTCCGCTCGGAATTTTCTCTGGGGAAAAAGCCGTAAAACAGGAAGCTTGAAAGGTCAAAGCCGGAAATAGCCAGCGCGTTAACTGCGGCGCAGCAGCCGGGTACACCCACAACCTTTATTCCCTCTGCAACGGCGGCTTTAATCAGCTCGTTACCCGGGTCGGAGATGCAGGGGGTGCCGGCGTCGGTGATGACAGCCACGCTTTTTCCTGCTTTAAGTTCATTTATAAAATAATTGGCTTTGCCGTATTCATTAAATTTATGGTTGGAGACAAGGCGGTTTTTAATCTCAAGCTTGTTTAAAAGCACCATGGAGCGTCTTGTATCCTCGGCTGCAATCATGTCAGCGTCGCTGAGTATCTGCATGCCTCTGGGGGACATATCCCGTGAATTACCGATAGGGGTGGCAACAATATAAAGTGTACCGTATTCCTTTATTTCTTCCATTTTCTCACCTCATTATTTTCTGTGCTCAATTATAACTTATCCCTCAGCTCTTTACAAGAGATATTCCGCGGAGGGCACGAAAAAGCGCCTCCCCGGATAAGGGAAGCGCTTTTTCAGACTTTTTTGTCAGTCGTTCATATCGTCCATCCACTCAACAATCTTGTCTTTATCTACGCCAAGACCGTTGGAGAGGAAAACAGCAAGCTCGTTAAAGTTGAGAGACTTCATGTGCTCGAAGTTGGTAACGTTGGAATTTTCCTTGGTAGAATCGCCGTCACGACCTTCGATGTAGCCGCAGTTATAGCACATCTGGATGGCATACTTACGGTGTCCGTCAACATTCATCTCACTTCCGCAGCGAGGACATTTCATGATACAGACCTCCTATTTTGTCATTTCATAGTTCTTTTATATGTTAAACCTATATCATAACATATGCAATAAAAGATATAGATTTAACATTCTTTTGTTATAAAAACCTTACGTTTTGACGGTCTTATATATTTTTCGACAAAAATTTCGGTGTGTAACAAAAGAAAAAGCCCCGGCCGAAACCGGGGCTTATTAAATTTACATATGCTTTTTAATTAAGCTCAGCAGCCGGATTATTCATCCTCGCCCTCATCGCTTATAATGCCGTAGTCACCGTTATGACGCTTGTAAACCACGGAAACAGCGTCGTTCTCGTCCATATTTTTAAAGACGAAGAACTCGTGACAGAGCAAATTCATCTGAAGAATAGCCTCCTGAGGAGACATGGGTTTAATGGAGAAGTGCTTTCTGCGGACAATCTTGAACTCCTCGTCCTCCTCATCCTCAGCACTCATGTACTCAGGTATGGCCTCACGCTCCAATGCTCCGTCTCTGAGCTTTTTAGAAAGGCGGGTCTTGTTTTTGCGGATCTGGCGTTCGATGGCGGCGACGCCGGAATCCACGGAGGCGTACATGTCATGTGTAAGTTCGCTTGCACGATAGTACATGCCGTTATTGTGAATGGTTATCTCAGCAAGGTATCTGCCTCGCTCGACGCTGAATGTGACAAAGGCCTCAGCCTCGGTCTTGAAAAAGCGGTCGAATTTGCTGATCTTCTTGATTGCATACTCTCTGAGACTTGGGGAAGAATCCATTCTTTTTTCGGTAAAAGTGAACTTCATATGTGCCAACTCCTTTCATCTGCTGAATGTGCTTTCCAAGAGACTTATCTTTATCTCTTGTTGGCATTATTATAGCACATTTCAACAAAGAAAAGAAGTATTTTTTATTAAATTTATAATTATTGTGCAAAGCCACGAAGTTTTATGGTTATTTTGTACAAATTTACAAAAAGCAAAATTTACATAAAACTCACTCAAAAATCACCGTGCAGCCGGGGAGACTCTCCCTCAGGTTCTTGATCTGCTCATCGGTGAGGGGGTTTCCGCTCAAATCCAGAGTTTTAAGCCTGCTCATGCTCATAATGGTCATTACCGACGATATATTGTTTCCGGCAAGGTTCAGGTTTTCCAGATTTTTAAGCTCAGCAAGGGAGCTGACATCCGAAATGCTGTTTGAGGCAAGATTTAATTCCGTTATTTTCTCCCTGCCGGGGCAGGTGGAGAAAGGCGAAAGGTCGCTTATATTGTTTACGGAAAGGTCGATATGCTCAAGGAAAGCCATCTGGCCAAGGGGTGAAAGGTCGGAAACATTGCAGGCGCTGAGCTTCAGCTCCTTGGTGTTTGCCATTACGATTTCCTTTCCCAGGCGGACGGAATAGGCAAGCTCGGAATTTTTGATAACGCAGTTTGTAAGCTTAAGCTTAAGCTCGTCCACAGCCTCGCCGGAAAGCTCCGGATTATCCTCAAGTGAAAGGCCCACAAGGGCTTTAAGGCCCTTGAACTGCTCCAGAGTTTCATCTTTTAAACCTGTGTTTTTTACTTCCAGATAGCGGAGGTTAGGAAGCTTCAAAAGGCCGGAGAAGTCCCCCAGAGGGTTTCCGGAGAGCTTCACAGTCATAAGGCTGTCGATACTTCCCAGAGCGGTGGTTGCAGCAATATTATTATCGGATGCGTCAAGGCTTTCAAGATTTTTAAGACCCATAAGGGGGCGCAGATCGCATATCTGGTTATCGGAGACATTAAGCTCGGTAAGCTCCGGCAGGTTCATAATGTCGTACAGGTCGTTTACCTTGTTTCCGCTTATATCAAGCTTCTTCAAGTGGGGGCAGAAGCTTATGGCACCGATATTGCTGATGCCGCGGCCGCTTAAATCCAGCTCCTCCGCGTCGGATGTAAAGCTCAGTCCCGCTATGCTCACAGTAACGATTTCTCCATCCGGTTCGCCGGTGAGAATGGTACATTCAGGCAGAGCCTCAGACAGCTTTGTAAGCTGTTCGGGGCTTATGTTTATGCCCTTAAGGCTCAGAAGTTTCAGATTTTTAAGCTGGAGCACAGCCGTAAGCTCCTTAACCGGATTTTCATCCAGATACAGAGACTTAAGACCGCCCAAGGCTGCAAGGGGAGAAATGTCCTCCACATTGTTTCCGCTGAGATTAAGGCTTGCAAGGGCTGAGAGATTTGAAAGCCGGCTTACATCCTTTATGAAATTATTCGCAAGAGACAGCTTTTCAAGGTTTGTAAGCCTGCTTATCTCTTCCAAACTGCTGTCGTCAAGTTTGGCGCCGTCAAGATTTAAGGCTCTTGACTTTGCATCATACTTCTGTCCGGCAACTGACTTTTTATCCAGCGCCAGCGCCTCTTTCCGCTCCTTTTCCAAAGCGGTAATGCGCCTTTCTACGATGCGGCTGTCGCCGTCGGATTTTTTCAGCACTCCGATAGCCTTGTCAAGGTTGCCCTGTGCCTCATAGCAGTCCGACATGAAGAGCAGAATATCGTCGTTTTTATCTATGGCAACGGCTTTTCTGAGATATATCAAAGCCTTTTCATAGTCCTCAGCGGCGTAGCTGTCCGCAGCCTCCGCCATATATGCCTCGTAATTTTGCCGGTCGGTTCTTATAAGCAGCACTGACAGCACTATCACCAGCACAGCCGCAAGAGCCACGCTTAAAATGATAATGTGCTTTTTATTCAGTTTGAATTCAGGCTGTTTGAAGGCTTTCTGCTTATACGCCGTGTGCTCGCCTACCACATTGCCCTTGCTCCGCTTCACCGCCCTGCTTATGGCAGTGTGGGAACCGGAGTATTTTCCAATGCCCATTACTTACTCTCCAGTTTCTGTTACTTCGCTTTCTGCAGGTTTTTCATTTTCGGGAGTTTTATTTTCTCTATTCTCCGCAGCAGTCTCTGCTGCTTTCTGCTCATTCTCGGCCTTCCCGGATGCTGCTTCATCCCCTGCCTTTTCAGGCTTTATTATCTTGGGAGCTTTCATTTTCGGAAGCTTAACTTCATCTTTCGCCTTCTCTTTCTTCATTGCAAGAGAGGCAAACAGAAGGGCGATATAGGCGCAGAGTATGGAAATTTCCTGCAATCCCTCAACAAGGGAGATAGGATTTACGGTGTCCTTTAAAAGTGCCGCGCCGGCAATAATGCGGTAAATTACCGGTACTGCAAACATAGGCACCAGCGGCCATTTGCTTTTAAACACACCGAAGGCAACTGTGGTATAGAACACAGAGCCCATAAGGCAGAGAATTATATCTATTAACATTCTCCACCACACATAATCAACTGCTCTCACTATGCAGAACACAGCCCCCAGCAAAACGGGAATACTGCTCAGGCAGAAGAATTTCTTTCCTAAAAACAGCAGGCACAGCAGAAACAGCAGGTTGCTGATAATAGGCAGAACGATCTGGGTGGTGGCGAAAAATGCGTCTCCCCACAGACCCCAGCAGCCGATAAATCTCAGTGCCGCTGCAAGGATAGTGAACACTACTGCAATCCTTACGAAAATGCTTTCTTTCTCAATGTAGAATTTTGCACGCTCGTTGCTTAATGTGTTTTCATTCATTTATATCCCGGCTTTCATTTTAAATTTTGCGGGTTAATTTTAATTATTACATCTCAGCCCAGCGGCCGTCTTTGAATATCTGAACCTGTTTTCCGTCCTCGCATACTCCGATAATGCTCAGGTCGGGAGCGCCTATCATAAAGTCCTCATGGTTCATGGAGTCGTTGACACCCTTTTCTCTTGCCTCCTCGGGGCTGTACTTCCAGAACTCCTTCAGGCAGCTGGAGTAGCCGCGGCCCAGAGCAAGGTGGCAGGATGCGTTTTCGTCAAAGAGAGTGCTGTAAAACAGAACTCCGCTCTCTCTTATGGGGCTTTCCCAAGGGACAAGAGCACATTCGCCCAGCATGGCAGCGCCCTCATCCATGCTTATCATGGTTTTGAGTGCTTCTTCGTTCTTTTCTGCCTTAACCTCAACTGCTCTGCCCTTTTCAAAGCGGACGGAGAAGTTTTCAATCAGCATACCATTATATGAAAGGGGCATGGTGGAATAAACTATACCCTCTGCATCCCCTCTCATAGGAGTGGTGAACACTTCTTCGGTGGGGATATTGGCGTTAAAGCGGACGTCATCATGTCCGGGCAGTTCTTCATCACCGCCGCAGAACAGCATGTCGGGAATAAGACCGACGTTAAAGTCAGTTCCGGTGCTTTCGCTCTTGTAGATAAGGCGGCGGAGATTTAAGGAGTTGAGCCAGTCGCAGCGGCGGCGGAGGTTATCGTTATGCTCCTTCCATGCCTCCATGGGAGCCTCGCCGTCAGCTCTGGAGCATTTTAAAATCAGCTCCCACAGCTTCTCCATACCCTCCTCAACAGGCAACTCGGGGAAAACCTTCTTTGCCCACTTTTTACCGGGGACAGCGGCAACACACCACTGATAGCGGTTTTCCATTTTGTCGTTGTAGGGCTTGATTATCTCATAGCGCTTCTGCTGAGCTCTTGCCCACTTGGCGTTATCGATGCCGGTAAGACCGTCGGGGTCGTCGGAATCAAGGTAGACGGAGGCGGGCAGAGTCTCTGCCTTGTATTTAAGCTTCTCCTCCTGCCATTTTAATACCTCGCTGAGCTTTTCCTCGCTCTGGTAGGTAATATCAAGCTTTGTTGCAGGCATAAAGCGCCACTCGATAGAGACATTGGATGCACCTGCTTTGTAGCACTCTTCAATCAGCAGCTCGATAAATTCGGTCTGTTCAGGCTCGGTACGGATTACGACCTCCTGTCCGGGCATAATGTTAAGGCCGGTCTTTGCGATAAGCTCGGCATAGTTTCTAAGCTTTTTTATATCCATAAAATAATACCTCTTACTGAAAGTTTTTCATAGTATTATACCATGCCTCCCCGTTCCGTGCAAGTGCAGACGGCTTTATAAAAAATGGAGCATTTGCGCTCATTTAATCATTGACATGAGTTCCCGCTTACTTTACTATTGTATTATCAATAATTGGAGGATATATAATGACCGAAAATCGAAAAGAAAAGCTTGAGGAACGAATAAGATACAGGATGCACAGCTACTGCGATATAGTAGAGCTTGCCCTTGCAATCATTGTAGGACTGGTGCTTGTATTGACGGCTGTGGGCTATCTGTTAACCGTCGCGGGGTTAATGGAAGGCATACATGACACAAGTATTTTCCAGAACTTTCTGAAAAACATATTCAACCTTGTAGTCGGCATTGAGTTTATAAAAATGCTCTTAAAGCCAAACGTCAAGAACGTAATAGACGTGCTTATATTCCTTATAACCCGTCACCTTATAATCGGCCACAGCTCTCCGGGCGGAATGATGGTTTGTGTTATAAGCATCATTCTGCTTTACGGATTCCTGTTTTTCCTGAAATATTTTCGTGTTAAGGACCCTGCATTTAAGCAGGCTCTGGAATCTAACTTTACCGAGCCAAAAGGCTCCCCGGAAGACTTAAAAGATAAATAATCAGGTGCATGAAATGAGTAATATTTTAATAATGGATATGCTTTGCAGTAAAAAGCTCAATGCAGATTTTAAAATTCAGGCTTTCCTCAGTTCCGAGTATGCAATTCCCCTTTTTAACGCTCTGAAAGCCCTTGACACCGAGGTTCTGCACAAAAGCCATATCCACGGACAGGGACATATTGAGAGGGTAATGCTTCTGGGCGCTCTTATCTCAAGAGCGGAAAAGCTTACACGCCACGAGGAAAATCTGGTGCTTTTTGCCTGCTCCTACCATGATATAGGCAGAGTGGACGACAGGAAAGACGATCTCCACGGCAGACGCTCCGCCATGATGATTGTTGAAAAAGGACTGTGGCAGCGCTTCGGTGAAGGCAGTGATGATGAGCTTGCCGCCGTTCAGGCCGCTATCTGCACCCACGCCGTTCACGACAGTATGCTGGACGAAATTGCAGCGGAATTCGGCGTAAAAGAGGAGCTTATGCCTCTTTGCAAAAAGGTCTGCTTCTGCCTTAAAGATGCGGACAATCTGGACAGAGTAAGGCTTCATGACCTTGAACCCAAATATCTGCGCCACGAAAGCAGCATAAATATGGTTTCTACCGCCGAATACATATTCAGTGAGTATGACAAAGAGCAGAAACAGCTCGGCTTGTAAAGGCTGAAAAAGGCAGACGGTTTTCCGTCTGCCTTTTCTTTATTTAATATAGAAAAAAGCACCGGAAAACCGGTGCTTTTATAATTTAAAATTTATTACTCTTCGGGTGAGAACTCGTCCTTACCTACTCCGCAGAGCTCGCAGGCGAAATCTTCAGGGAGGTCTTCCCATTTAACTCCGGCCTCGTCCTCATCGTATACCCAACCGCAAAGATTGCAAACGTAACGCATTTAAAATTTCCTCCTGTTATAAATTTCTTTTGTTAAGAGCTCAACCACTTTTAAATAGTTGTCCCTTTTGTGGGGGAAGAGACAGCCTGAGCAGTCTTTAATTCCCTCAGGGGTGTAGCTGTAATTTCCCGGACATTGGGAAAAATACAAGGGGCAGTAGCAGAAAAGGCAGTTGAAGTTATCTTCATCCGCTCCCCTGTGGCAGGGGAAAAACTCACATTCCCGGTTTTGAAAGAAGGAATATTTATTTTCCATGCTCTCGCCCCTCAGTTAATTACTTGAAGTATCTGTTGAGAAGACCCTCGAATGCCTTGCCGTGGCGAGCCTCGTCGCGAGCCATCTCGTGAACGGTGTCGTGGATAGCATCCAGGTTGTACTTCTTAGCCAGCTTTGCAAGCTCGAACTTGCCGGCGGTAGCGCCGTTCTCGGCATCGACCCTCATGGCGAGATTTTCCTTGGTGGAGTTGGTGACAACTTCGCCCAGCATCTCTGCAAACTTTGCAGCGTGCTCAGCCTCTTCAAGGCCGGCCTTCTCCCAGTACATGCCGATTTCGGGATAACCCTCACGGTGTGCAACTCTTGCCATAGCAAGGTACATACCGACCTCGGTGCACTCGCCCTCGAAGTTAGCACGGAGACCTGCGATGATCTCGTCCTGAACCTCCTGGGGAACATCAGCGCCGAACTGCTTGCCAACGCCTACAACGTGCTCAGCAGCCCAGCTTCTGTCAGCCTTCTGCTCGGTGAACTTGGAACCGGGAACTTTGCACTGGGGGCAGAACTCGGGGGGAGTATCGCCTTCGTGAACATAACCGCATACAGGGCAGACCCATTTTTTCATATCAATTACCTCCTGAAATTTTTAACCTCTGTAAATTTTTAACTCTGTATTCTATATATTTCACCGTATTTACGGGGAAAAGCTTATTTTTTAAGGCAGTTGCCGCACACTCCCGTAAAGCACAGAGAGTGGCTTTCCACCTTGCATCCGCAGCCTTTTTCAATACTCTTGTAAAGCTGGGTTGTTTTATCCTTCAAATCCAGATCCATAACGCACTGGCATTTCCGGCAGATAAAGTGTGCGTGGGGGTCGGTTCGTGCATCGTAATGAGCATGTCCTCCCTCGTGGCTCACGCTGATCACTCTCCCCTCTTCCTCTAAAACTGTGAGGTTTCGGTAGACAGTGCCGAGACTGAGTTCGGGATAATCATCTTTAAGACTTTCATACAGCATTTCGGCGGTAGGGTGGCATGTAACTCTCGCGAGAGCTTCATAAACAGCTTCCCGTTTCTTGCTTTTGTTTCTCTTGAGCTCCATGTGTTTGAACCTTTCAAAATTAGTAATCATTCTTAATTTGTGAGTTAAATATACCATAGCATTTCAGGTTTGTAAAGAGTTTTTTATATGATTTTTTTGTCCTGTTAATATGTCTTTTTTATCCTTCCGCCAGTTGCAAAAGTGCCGGAGCCGCCGCATCTGCAAAGAGCCTTATTGCCGCCAAAGCCTCCTGCAAGGTATTTCCGGAGCTGCCCACTTCCATTATAAGTGAACCTCTGGTGAGCTGCTGGTTATAGCGCTCTTTCACCAGTGACACAGGGCGCATAAGGCTGGGATGCCTTGATGTGACAGCATTTTGCAGGTACAGGGCAAGGGACAGGTTATCCTGCCAGTGGGGGTGGTCAAGGCCGGAATTGTCTGAGCCTGAAAGGAGCATAATCTGACTTGCACACACACCCTCCTCCTCTGCCATGGTCTTATATACAACGCCGTTTGCTCCAAGGGCATCTCTGTGCACATCGAACACCACCGCTATATCCGGGTACTCCTGCAAATACTGCTCCACCGCAGCACCGGAGCGGTTATATGAGCCGGTGTAGCTTGGGTAGTCATAGATTTCCCGGTCGTGGATTACCCGCAGTCCCGCTTGTTCAAAAAGCTCGGTCAGCTCGTCCCCTATGCGGATAATATTAAATTCCTTGTTTTCCGTTCTGTGGTCATCGTTTGCCTCGTAGTGGTCAAGGCCCGCCTGAGTGTATGCCTCGCTGCCGTGGGTATGAATAATGAGTATCTGGGGGCCTTCGGCGGGGAGCCTTACGGCCGGGCCCTCACTCAAAAGCGCTCCCGCATCTACATCGTAGCTTGTGGCATTTTTTATGCTCAAGCCGCCTTTTATGTTGGTTTCCAGAATTTCCTCATCCCAGCTTGTCTCCATATAGGCGCGGAGAGTCTGCGGGTCGTCAATAACCGTCTCCTCCGGCCCTGCATCCTCGGGAGATGCAGCCGCTTCTTCTGTTTCGGCCTGTTCGGGGCTGACCGTTTCTTCCGGCGGCTCGCTTTCCTTATCGGAAAACACTTCCTCCTGACTTTCCGGCGGCAGGCTTACCTCCTCCTTTGCCGGCGGAAGTTCCGCTTTCGATGCAATAGTCCCCTGAGTTTTAAGAGTGTACAGTCCCAGAAGTATAATTCCCGCCAGCGCCAGTTTTTTTGCAAAGCCCATAATAACACCGCCTTATTCATGCTGCTTATACTATAAATATGTACGCATCTTAAAATTATTCCCCCAAGTTTTCTCAAAGCTTGCAATAACATTAACTCTGTGTTATATTGCTTCGGTACAGATATTATATACGGAGGATAGAGATATGAAATTCTCATACAACCCCAAGGGCGTATGCTCTATGCGCATGGATATTGATGTTGAGGACAACAAAATCCGTAGCCTCAATGTAATCGGCGGCTGCGACGGCAACCTGAAAGGCATTTCAAAGCTGGTTCAGGGCATGGACGTAGACGATGTTATAAGCAAACTGGAAGGCACTACCTGCGGCAGAAAAAAGACCTCCTGCCCCGACCAGCTTGCAACTGCGCTTAAGCTCTATAAGGAGCAGAGTGCAGAATGAAGCGCTCCGCTTCATTCCGGCTTCTGGTTTTTCTTTTTGCCGCTTTGTTATTGCTCAGCGGCTGCGGAGAAAAAGCCGATGCGCCGGAAATCGGAGATGCACCGGTCGAAAGCCCCGCTTTAAATCCCGCATCTCCCAGGCCCGAAAGCCCATACCCCTCTGTAAAGGTTTATTTTGACGGACTTTTAAGCGACAGAGGCTATTATGAAAACGAGACTTTGTTTTTAGCCCCCGATGCCATTGCCGCCTATTTCGGCGTAAGCTTTGAAACTCAGGTGCTTGATGACAGCTTCATTATGTCTTTTCCCGGCTTTGAGCTTACGGGCTGGCAGTCTCTCGACTATATGATCGCAGACAGCCGCTATTTCTATACCCCGAACCACTATCTTAATATAGAAGGCAAAATTTATCTCCAGCAGGATTTAATAGAAAGACTGTTCGGAGTGAAAATTCAGTTTTCTGCGGATGACATGACCGCGAAGCTGGATAACGGTATACTTACTTTATTAAGAGGCGGTCCCGACTACTACACCACAAAATTTGAAAGCGATGAGCTTTACTGGCTCTCCCGCATAATCTACACCGAAACAAAGGATCAGCCCATGGCGGGTCTTATAGGTGTGGGAAACGTGGTATACAACCGCGTTCACAGCGATGATTTTCCCGATACGGTTTACGACGTAATTTTTCAGCGCAGCCCTGAGGTGGTTCAGTTTGACCCCGCCGCCACAAACGGCATTTTCCTTGAGCCTGATGAGCGCTCGGTAATTGCCGCCTGCATGTGCATGGAGGGCTACAACACTGTGGGAGACTGCATGTATTTTGTTAATCCACGCCGGGGCGACAGCACATGGTTTGAAAATGACCTTGAATTTGTCGTCAGCATAGGCGACCATGATTTTTACAGGAGTTGAATTCATGCTTGAAGATATTGTTTCACAGGGACTTGAAGAACTGAATATCCGCTGTAATGTTGAAGCCATTTCACGGCTCAGAACTTACTGCGGGGAACTGGAAGAGCGCAATAAGGTTATGAACCTTACCGCCATTACCGGTGAGGATGAAATTGCAAAGCTGCACTTTTTAGACTGCGCCGCACTGCTCGGCATGGCGGATTTCAATGATAAAAAGGTGCTGGATGTAGGTTCAGGCGCCGGCTTTCCCGGTCTTGTTTTAAAAATTCTGAACCCAAGCATTGAGCTTTGTCTTTTAGACAGTCTGGAAAAAAGAATTAACTTTTTGACTGAGCTATGCCATAAGCTGAGACTGGACGATGTAAAATGCGTCCACATGAGAGCTGAGGAAGCTCCCCCCGCCTATCGTCAGAACTACGACATTGTTGTTTCCCGCGCCGTTGCACGTCTCGGACTTCTCTCCGAGCTGTGCCTGCCCTTCGTTAAAAAAGGCGGCCTGTTTATTGCAATGAAAGGCCCCGCCGGTTCCGAGGAGCTGGAGGAGGCCAAAAAGGGAATAAGAATTCTGGGCGGCGAGTATGTTAAAACCGTTCAGTATGATGTTCCCGGCACTGATAAAAAACACAACGCACTGGTATTTAAAAAGGTGGCAGATACTCCCATGAAGTACCCCCGCCGCTGGGCTCAGATAAAAAAACAGCCGCTGTAATAAAAAAATTAAGGCAGACCGTCAAGGTCTGCCTTTTAGTTTTAAAAGCTTTTCTTCTTATATATTATTAAAGATATGCACCATGAAACGGCGTACAAAGCGGAAGATACAGCGACGATAGCAAACGCTGTAAGCAGCGGCAATCCGCCTTCCACGTTTACAGCACCGAAGTAGGCTGCTACTCCGAAAACGGCACCCAATGCAAGAATTCCCGGAAGTCTGCCTTTTTTAGTTCCTAAAGCGAAATTAAACAGCAGCATAAAGGAAGGAACCGTAAGGCTCACGAATATGAGCATTGTAAGCAGCGTCAGCAGTGTTCCGTCATCTCTGCCGCCGATGAAGTAGGAAATTACTGCCAGCAGAAGTCCGCCTGCACACAGGATAAGATTTGAAATGTACTTTGAGCTTACAAGCTTACTGCGGCCTTTCGGCAGGCTGACTGCATAGTAAATAAACTGCTCCGACTCGTCATAGCTCATAAGGGCGGTGCTTATCATTGTCAGAAACAACATTCCGTATGCGGCGAAAAAGTTGTTGCCGAAGTTAACTGCGGCAGAGATAACAAACAGCAATGAAATAATAAGATTCATTTTGTGATATGCCTTTATGTAGAGCATATCTTTTTTTATAAATTCCTTCATTTTTCCCCCTCCTTCACCATGAATATAAACAGCTGTTCTATATCAACGCCCGAGACGTTCATTCCGGCTTTGACGGCATCCCTTTTAATTATAGCCTCAGCGCCGTAGGGATTTACCTTTCTGCCTATGATGTCATTTTCGGGAATGTCATCCAACTCCTCAGCGCCGCACTTTATAAGGGCATATTCCTCTCTCAGGCTGTCCTTTTCCTCAAAAAGCATAATTTTTCCCTCGTGAAGAAATGCTATGTAGTCGCAGAGCTTTTCCAAATCGGAAACAATGTGGGATGAAATCAAAATGGAATGGTCAGGCTCTCTTGTAAATTCAAGGAAAATATCCAGAATTTCATCTCTTATAACAGGGTCAAGGCCGGAAGTTGCCTCGTCCAGAATTAAAAGCTTTGCCCCGTGGCTCATGGCAACTGCAAGACCGGCTTTCATTTTCATACCCTTTGAAAAATCTTTAAACTTCCTGTCGTTATTGAGCTTGAATTTATGAAGCAGCTCAAAGTATCTCTCATTATCCCAGTTTTTATAGTTTCCCGCCATAAAGCGGCCTATCTGCTCCATGTTCATAAAGCCGGGAAGGCCCACGTTATCGGGTACAAAGCCTACATCCTCTTTTATGCTCTCCAGATCGGTGCTTATATTTTTTCCAAGCATCCGCAATTCCCCGCTGTCGCTTTTGGTTATACCCATAAGGATGCGGATAAGGGTGGATTTGCCCGCTCCGTTTTCACCGATAAGGCCTAAAATGCAGCCCTCGGGCAGAGTGAGGTTCACATCTCTAAGTTCAAACCCATCATAGCTTTTGCACACGTTTTTAACTTCCAGTGCGTTCATTATTTTTCCTCCATAATGCAGTCAAGCATTTCTATTATATCTTCCTTACTCAGCTTGCAGCTTTGGGCGAGAGTAACAGCCGCTTCAAGGTGCTCCTCGATTTTCCTCAGGTTTTCCTCCCGCAGCAGCTCCGTGTTGGCTCTGGCAACGAATGAGCCTTTGCCGGGAAGGGTGTATATAAAGCCCTCGGTTTCCAGCTCCTCATATGCCCGCTTTGTGGTAATTACGCTTATACGCAGGTCTTTTGCCAGATTTCTTATCGAAGGCAGAGGACTGTCCTCCGGCAGCTCGCCGCTTATTATCTGGCTTTTGAGCTGAAAATAAATCTGCTCATATATGGGCTTGCCGCTTTGGTTGTCGATAATTATCTTCACTTCGTCGCCTCCTTTCTGTGTATACACAGTATATACAGTTATAACAGTTTTGTCAACAAAAAAAAGGAGGAAAATTTTTTCCTCCTTTTGCTCTTATTCTGTTATAATAGCGTAAAGCTGCTGCACGGTGTCTGCAATTACGGCGGCCCCCGCATCAATAAGCTGCTGCTTTGTTCTGAAACCCCAGCTTACGGAGATGCAGTCCATACCGGCGTTCCGGGCGGTTAAAATATCCACCTCGGAATCGCCCACATATACGCACTTATCCAAGCTCAGCCCCAAGTCCGAAACTGCTTTCAGCACCATATCCGGCTCCGGCTTGCGCCGTACGCCCTCGCTCTGCCCCACGGCGCATTGAAGCTTCTCGGGGAAAAACTCCGCCGCCAGCTCCTTAACGGTGCTGTCGGGCTTATTTGAGATAATTGCAAGCTTAACTCCCTGATTATTGAGTTTATCCAGCATATCTGTAATTCCTTCATAAGGGCTTGTTTTTATGTGGCTGTGTGCGTCATAATAGGGAAGATAAAATTCCAGCACCTTTTCGGAAAGCTCCTCCGGCGTTCCCTCCGGAACACTGTGAAAAACAAGGTAGCGGGAGGCATTGCCAAGGTTTGAGATTGTCTTTTCCCGGCTTACCTCAGGCAGACCGAATTTACCGAGGGCTGCATTCAGAGAGTCTTTTATATCTTCAACCGTATCAAGCACGGTGCCGTCCATATCCAAAAGTACAGCTTCATATTTCATACTGCATACCTCTTTTCTATCTAAGCTATTATTTACGACTTTTCCACTTATGTCAAGTTTTATTTAAAGTGGTGTAAGTTTTCAGCATTTCATGTTATTTTAGCATTGAAGTGGTGTTTGTATCTGTATTTTAATCTAATTTCCCGCAAGGAGTGGTATTTTATGAAAAAATCTCTTTTAGTTTTCGCTCTTATTTTAAGTCTTTTCCTCACCGCCTGCGGCAAGGCTCCCGAAAGCCGGGACAGTGTGAGCATATGGTGTCTTGAAGATGAAGCAATTCTGCCGGAGCTTAACAAGGCAGTAGAAAAATACAATAAGAGCATAAAGGGAGATTATCTCCCCGCCTCAATCCGCACTTTTCCCGACTTAAAATCCCTGTCCGAGGGCTTCAACACTCTCCGCCCCGACATTTTAATCTGCACTCAGGCTAAAGCGGACGAGCTTTCTTCTCTTGGACTTTGCAGAGATATAGGCAGTCTGTTCATAGGCCGTGAAATTATCTTTCCCGACTACATCCGCAGCCGCTGCCCTCAGGCGGGGCGCAGCTATTTTCCCATAGGCGGGGATGTTCCCCTGCTCTGCGGCAGGGACGAAACCGAGTTTTCCGATTTTGAAGCCTTATGCAAAGCCGCAGAGGAATACGGCGAAAAGGAAGGCGTTCCTTTCCTTACTCTCAGCAGAGTACCCGAACTTTTATATTATGAAATGCTCTCCGCGGGAAAGGAATTTCACGCAGTCAGAGACATTGACGTTAAAAGTCCTCTATATAAAGAAGTCTACAACCACATTGCAGACGCAGCATTTTCCGGCGGCGTGACCTTTGCTGACAGCGGCTCATTGGAGCTGAAAAAACAGCCCTATGCGGGAGTTTTCGGCTCAGAGCTTTACGGGCAGGATTTAAGCGGCTTTAAAATCAGCCCCATGCCCGCCATGAAGCCGGACTCCCCCCTTTACGCCCACAGCTCCGGCCTTGCGGTTTGCGTCCGTGAGGGCAGAGAGATTAAGTCAACGGCTCAGTTTATTTCATGGCTCTTTACTGAGGGCAGAGCTGCAAAGCTCAGTTTAAAGAGCGGTCTTGTGCCCGCTCTCCCCTCTGATGATTACAAGCCCGAAAACGATTTTGAGAAGCTTTTATTGTCCCTTTCCTGTGAAAGGGAGCTGCACCTGCCGGAATTTGAAAGCGATTTTATCAAAAATCTGGAAAATTTCAGTACAGAATTCAATGCTCAAACTGAATTCATAATGCCCTGAGTTTTGCTTATTGATGTTGAAAATGCAGGTTTTCTGTGCTATCATTTATTTATTAAAATCCGTTAAATAAAGAAAGGAATTGACTATGCAAGCAACCTACGAAGCCCGTCCCGTGAAAAAACGCGGCAAAGGCAAATTTTTCATCATCATAGCTGTGGTAATTCTCCTTGCGATTATTATATCCGCAAGTATCGCCATGGTTCCCACCGGCCACACCGGCGTTGTCACCACCTTCGGAAGCGTGGAGGACTACACTCTGGATTCCGGCGTTCACCTGAAATTACCATGGCAGAAGGTCATTATGATGGATAACCGCATACAGAAGCAGACTGTTGATCTCTCCTGCTTCTCCTCCGACATTCAGGAAGTGTCCATGACCTACACCGTAAACTACCAGATAAACAAGGCAAATGCACAGGAAATCTACAAAACCATTGGTATAAATTACTATGACACCGTAATTATTCCCTGCATCACCGAGGCTACAAAGGTAGTCACCGCCAAATACTCCGCCGAGGCTCTGGTAAGCGACCGCACCGACCTTGCAGCAGGCATTGAAAAGCTCCTTGCCTCCAAGCTCTCCGAGTTCAACGTGGAGCTTGTGAGCACTTCAATAGAAAACATGGCATTCACCGATGCCTTCACCAACGCAGTCGAGGAAAAGCAGGTTGCTCAGCAGAATAAGCTCCGCGCCGAGACCGAGGCCCAGAGAAAGAAGATTGAAGCTGACGCTGCGGCAGAGGTAAAGCGCATTGAGGCTCGCGGCGAAGCCGACGCCGAAATTATCAAGGCAGAAGCCGAGGCCGAGGCAAACAGAAAGATTGCAGAATCCATTACCGACGGTGTTCTGAAGAATAAATTCCTCCAGAACTGGGACGGACAGCTCCCCCAGGTTACCGGCAGCAACGGAAGTTTAGTTAATATTCCGCTGGGTTAAGCGGTTAAAAATAACGAAAATTTTTATATACGAGGTGCAAAATGGAAGGATTCAGAGTACTTGAAATCAAAAAGAGCGTCTTTGAAAGCAATGACAGAGAGGCCGACAAGCTGAGAGAGGAACTTAAGAAGGACAGAACTTTCCTCCTCAACCTGATGAGCTCCCCCGGTTCCGGCAAAACTACCACCCTTAAAGCTACAATCGCCGCTTTGAAGGACGAATTTAAAATAGGCGTTATGGAGGCCGATATTGACTCCGACGTTGACGCCGCCACTATCGAAAAGACCGGCGCAAAGGTCATTCAGCTCCACACCGGCGGCATGTGCCACCTTGATGCAGGCATGACCAAGCAGGGTCTTGAGGGTCTGGATGTAAACGACGTTGATCTGGCAATTCTGGAAAACGTGGGCAACCTTGTCTGCCCTGCCGAGTTTGATACCGGCGCTGTTAAAAACGCCATGATACTTTCCGTCCCCGAGGGCGACGACAAGCCTTTGAAGTACCCCCTCATGTTCTCCATCTGCGATGTTCTGCTTATTAACAAAATAGACGTTCTGCCTTACTTTGATTTCAGCATAGAAAACTGCGAGAAGTACGTTAAACGCCTTAACCCCAATATAAAGATAATTCCCATCTGCGCACGCACCGGCGAGGGAATTGATGAATGGGCTGACTGGCTCAGAACCGAAACCAAAAAGTGGATTGAAGAATAATGCAAAAAATCCGGGAAATTAAATTTCCCGGATTTTTGTTTTATCTTTTTACTTTTTATTCTTTTTATAAATTACCCACAGACCTTTTAAAAGCAGGTCTTCATCTACTGCAATCTCATGCCTGCAATAGGGCACTATGGCCTGAGCTATTCCGCCGTTTGCGATAATATTGCATTTATAGCCCAGCTCCTCCTCCATTCGGTCAATCATGCCGTCTATCATTGCGGCACTGCCGAACACAGCGCCGGAGCGCATGGAGTCAACAGTGTTTGTGCCGATGAACTTTTTAGGGGCAGTAATGGAAATATCAGGCAGAAGGCTTGTACCTGAGGAAAGGGCGGAATAGGCAAGCTTCACTCCCGGCATAATTGCGCCGCCTATATAGGAGTTGGTTTTGTCCACCACTACCATGGTTGTGGCGGTTCCCATGTCCAGAATAATTACCGGTGCGCCGTAGTATGCAATGGCTGCAACGCTGCCTACCACCAGATCTCCCGCCAGAGTGGACGGGTCGTCAATTCTTACATTCAGACCTGTTTTCATACCGGGGCCTACCACCATGGGATCAATGCCGCTTACAAGCTTTACTGCGTGCTTTAACGCCTCAGTGACCTGAGGGACAACGGAAGAGATTATAGCGCCTTCAAACTTTTTCGGGTTGATGCCGTACATTTCCAGAATATGTTTGAGCTTTATTGCATATTCAGCGTCGGTGCAGTGCACCTCCGTGTGAACCCGAACTACATTGAGGATTTTGCCGTTCTCTATGCAGCCCATAACAATGTTTGTATTTCCAACATCAATAGCAAGTATCATATTATCTCTCCCGATTTTTATTTTTCTCAGTTGGCAATGCCGTGGTGTGCAGAGGGACTTTCCACATTAAGGGCGCGGAAGGTGTAGCCGTTATTGAGGCCCCAGTTTATGATCTGCTCCACTGCGTTTACGCTGTAATCCTTAACATCGTGCTGAAGCACCACAGCGGCTTTCATTCCTCTGCATCCTGAGGTAACATTCTCAACAACCACGGAGGTTTTAGTTGTTTCCCCTGCATCTCCGCTGGAAACGTTCCAGTCAAAATACTGGTAGCCTTCGTCCTGAAGCTGCTTTGCAAGTCTTGTCATTATGCCTTTGTTAAAGCTGCTGACAGTATTGGATGAACCGCCGGGGAAACGGACAAGGTCGGTATACTCCCCTGTCTGCTGGTAAATAAGCTCCTCCACCTTACCCAGATCATCAAAATAAGCCTCCTCGCTGGCGTAGACCTGCTTATAGTTATGAGTGGCGGTGTGAGCGCCTATGCTGTGGCCCTCGCGGTAGGCCCTGCCGATGCAGTCTGCATAATCAGGGTTAAGGCAGGTCACAAAGAAGGTGGCCTTTACATCGTACTTTTTAAGTACATCCAGAAGCTGATCTGTGTAGGGGCCGGGGCCGTCGTCAAAGGTCAGGTAAATTGTTTTCTCGTTTTCGGGGATAGGCTCAAAGTCATCATTGTGAACAACAGTAACTTTTCTGAATGCCTCCACAACCTCGCCCTGTGCGTTTTCAATGTAATATCTTATCTGATATTCGCCGGGAGTGCGGTAGTCAACCTCGCCCTCAGTCTGTACATATTCGGAAAGGTCATTTCCCTTGCTGTCGAAAACCTGAATTCCCGGGTCTTTATAGTGGTGGTGAGCCTTAACCTCGCACTCTGCATCCCCTAAAAGCTCAATCTGGGGGGCAGTATCGGTAAAGCTTGACTGTCTGGAAACAGTGGTGCTGTTGCCGTTGGAGTCGGTGACAGTGTATTCCAGTCTGTCGGGATATTCTACCCGCTCCACCTTGTCGGTAATATCGCCGTCAAAATTATCTTCGGCGGTGTAGCCCTCTTCCTCGTAGCCGGTGAACCAGTCAGGCTCATAGCCTTCCGTATAATTAAGGGTAATTACAGGGGCGGTAGTGTCCACAACCTCTACTATACGCTCCGTGGAAACCTCTCTTCCCATGTAGCGCACCTTATATTGGAGAGTATACTGTCCCAGCTTTTCCGTGTCAACCTCTCCCGCGGTTTCCAGTTTAAGATGTCTCTTTCCCTCACCGAAAAGGCGGCCGTTGCTTACAGCCCACACGCCGGGGTCTTTAAACTCCTCGCCGTATTCCTGCTTTATAGTTGAGTCATCCTTTAAATAAAAGCGTACATGCCTTCCGTCTATAAAAAGAAGCGCCGCCGCGGCGATAATAAGACACACAGCGGTAATAATAAGTGCAACGGCAAGTCCGTGCTTTTTCTTTGGTTTTTCTTTTATTTCTTCGCT
The DNA here is from genome assembly GCA_020025715.1 of Oscillospiraceae bacterium. Taxonomy (GTDB): domain Bacteria; phylum Bacillota; class Clostridia; order Oscillospirales; family Oscillospiraceae; genus Limivicinus. Next base: position 22,719 of record JAHHRQ010000023.1, read on the forward strand.
CTCGGTATTTTCTTCGTGCTTTTTCATCTTTTTCACTCCGAATCTTTATCTTTTCCCGGTCATTATACACCATGATTTTATATATGGAAGAGCAGTAAGGCAGAATTTAGAATTTTTAAGAATTGGCCTTTCCGCCTTTATTTTTCATCACGCAACATTATACATCATAATTTATATTTTTGCACTCAAATATCTGTATTTACAAGATAATTATTTACAGCAAAATGTCTTTCGCTCCTTGATAATATTCCCAAGCTATGATATATTTATTTGTTGCCGACAACAGGCAAAAAATATCTCTGCGGCAGCCAGCCGCGGGAAAGGATTTGAATAATGAAAAACACAGAAAAAACCATGGACAAGATTGTTGCCCTGTGCAAAAACAGAGGCTTCATCTTCGCAGGCTCTGAAATCTACGGCGGCCTTGCCAACACTTGGGACTACGGCCCTCTGGGCGTAGAGCTCAAGAACAATGTTAAAAAGGCATGGTGGAAAAAGTTCGTACAGGAAAACCCCTACAACGTGGGTCTGGACGCTGCAATCCTCATGAACCCTCAGACCTGGGTGGCTTCCGGTCATCTGGGCGGATTCTCCGATCCTCTCATGGACTGCCGCGAGTGCAAAGAGCGCTTCAGAGCTGATAAGCTTATTGAGGAATGGTGCAACCAGACCGGCTTTGAGCTTCCCAAGCCCATCGATGCTTTCTCTCAGGACGAGATGAAGGCTTTCATCGAGGAGCATGAAATTCCCTGCCCCAGCTGCGGCAAGCATAACTTTACAGATATTCGTCAGTTCAACCTTATGTTCAAGACCTTCCAGGGCGTTACCGAGAATGCCAAGAACACCGTTTACCTCCGTCCTGAAACCGCTCAGGGTATATTCACAAACTTTGTGAATGTACAGCGCTCCACCAGACGCAAACTCCCCTTCGGTATCGCACAGATCGGTAAGAGCTTCAGAAACGAAATCACCCCCGGTAACTTCATTTTCCGTGTGCGTGAATTTGAGCAGATGGAGCTTGAATTCTTCTGCGAACCCGGAACCGACCTTGAATGGTTCAACTACTGGCGTTCCTTCTGCCACCAGTTCCTGCTGAACATCGGCCTCAAGGACGAGAACCTTCGTCTCCGTGACCATGACCCCGAGGAGCTGTGCTTCTACTCCAAGGCAACTACCGACTTTGAGTTTCTCTTCCCCTTCGGCTGGGGCGAACTGTGGGGCGTTGCCGACCGTACCGACTACGACCTGACTCAGCATCAGACCGTTTCCGGTCAGGATCTGAGCTACTACGATCAGGAAAAGAACGAGCATTACATCCCCTATGTTGTTGAGCCTTCTCTGGGTGTTGAGCGTACTGTGCTCTCCATTCTGGTTGAAGCCTACGACGAGCAGGTTGTGGGACAGGATAAGAAGGGCAACGACGATGTCCGCACCGTGCTGCACCTGCATCCCGCTCTCGCACCTTACAAGGTTGCAATTCTGCCTCTGAGCAAGAAGGAAGTTCTCACCGGCCCTGCAAAAGAGCTGTATAACGAGCTTTCCAAGGAGTTCATGTGCGATTACGATGAGACCGGTTCTATCGGTAAGCGCTACCGCCGTGAGGATGAAATCGGTACTCCCTTCTGCGTCACCTTTGACTTTAACACCGTCGGCACCGAGACCGACGAGAAGGATGACTGCGTAACTATTCGTGAAAGAGACACCATGGAGCAGGTTCGTATCCCCATTTCTCAGGTTAAGGATTACATTTTGGAACGCATTAAGTTTTAATGTTTAATGAATGAAAGATTTTGAGGTAATTTAAAGTGAAGCATGGATTTATTAAGGTAGGGGCAGCCTCTCCTGTTATAAAGGTTGCCGATACAGATTTCAATGCCGAACGTATCATTGAATCTATCAAAGACGCCGCTGAAAAGGGCGTAAAAGTTCTTGTTTTCCCTGAGCTGAGCCTTACCGGCTGCAGCTGCTATGACTTAATCAGCCACAAGGTTCTCCTTGATGGCGCAAAAGAAGCTCTCGTACATGTTGTTGCCGCCACCAAGGACATTGACATGCTGTGCTTTGTCGGTCTGCCCTACGCAGACGGCGGAAAGCTTTATTCCTGCGCTGCCGTTATCTATAACGGTGAGCTTATGGGTCTTGTTCCTGCCGAAAACTGCTATGACGGTCCCTTCACCGGCTCTGCCGTTGAGGAGGCAAAGCTCATAAACATCGGCAAGCTTGAAACCCTGCTTTTAAGAAGCGACAGCATTTTCACCTGCGATGCAGTTCCCGGCTTCACCGTAGCCGTTGAGCTGGGCGCAGATCTGGACGCTGTTATCTCCCCTGCCGTATGGCACGCACAGGCAGGCGCAACCATTATCGCCCAGATGGCCTC
>JAHHRQ010000024.1 GCA_020025715.1 Oscillospiraceae bacterium
TTTTTAGCAAAGTATTTTGCCATTAAAATTCCGAACAGCTCCATAATATAGAAAAAGTCCAGCTTATCTTTAAAATACTGACTGTCGTTAGTATCTGTAAAGCTTGCCATAATTTCCTCGGCTCGTATAGTTTCCTTTTCGTTGAGCCTTGTATAAGGCGGGGAGGAGGGGACTACAAACCGGTTCACCTTTAAATAGGGGCATGACAGCAGGTACATATATGCTCCGCTGCTCATGTAGGCCTCGCTGTATTTAAGCTCCTGCCCCTCATCGGGCAGTATGGAATAGTTATGGAAAGGGCCGAGACACATTAAAGTGCCTCTGCGTATGGGGATAATGTCATGGTTAACCATGATGTGTCCGCTGCCGCTGTGGATTAAAAGCAGCAGTAAATTATCATGCTGAATGTGGGGGACAGGCTTGGAGGTTATTTTCTGGTTGGCGGTAATTGCGGTGGGAAGTACCTTACTGCAAAAATAATCAGTCATGCCGAAATTTAAGGCAGAGTCGGCACTAAGCGTATTCTTTTCCTGTTCAGCCATGGTATTTTTCCCTCCTGTCCTTGCAAAGCTGCCTGTATTCACTGGGCAAAATTCCGTTTATGGAGCGGAAAATCCGGTTAAAGGTTCTGTCTGAGTTGTAGCCCACCATTACGGAAATGTCCAGAATGGGCATATTGGTGGATGACAGCAGAGACTCGGAGTGGCGCACACGGAAAAGGTCCAGAATATCCTTGAAGCTGAGACCCAAGGCGCTGTCAAGACGGGTGCGGATTATGTTTGCGGAAGTGAAAAGAGCTTTGCTCAAAGTATTTATGCTTATCTTTTCCGAAAAATGCGTGAAAAGATAGTTTATAACGTCAACTATAATATCGTCCATTATAAAGCCGCGATATGAGCTGCAAGTGTCACAGAGAGAATTATCCCTGTATTCACGGGGCGTCATGTTCATGGTTTTGTGAAAGCATCGGTAGAAGGTGACTTCGGATTTAAAGCCGGAGCGGGACGCCACATAGTCAAGAGGCAGATTTTCATAAAGAAAATAGGAGGCCGCAATTATACATCTCAGCCTGCTTAAATTCTGGTTAAAATCCATGCCGGTGGCTTTCCGCATTTCGCGGTTCAAAGAGGGAACATCGGCGCCCAGAGTTTCCGCCACATCCTCAGCCTCCAGAGCTGCCGTACTGTTGGCGGCGGTGTACATACAGGCCCGCCAGCCCAGAGGCCAGTCACTGCCGGTGCAGGTGTTGGCGGTTTTCTGCGCTTCCTGCGCAAAATTCATTGCCAACTGGCCAAGGAGGGAAACTTTAATTAAAGAAGTGCCGAAATAAGTGTGTTTATCTACTTTTTGAAGTCTTGAGAAAAACTCGTGAATCTGGCTTACCCGCTTACTGCCGGGGCAGAGAACAGGCGTGCCGTACACAACGGCCTGCTGCTCCTCCTGAGAAGCGGTGCTGAACATGAGAAAGTTTGAAAGCTGATAGTCGAAAACATATGACCACAGCTCCAAGGTTTCTCCGAAAGCCGGTTCAATGGTGAGCACATAGCTGCACTGAATCCAGCACACACTGCCCGGCTCCACATCAAAGCACACGCCGTTTAAGGTGAAAACGCCGTGACCGCTTTTAACCAGCAGAAAATAACCGTCATCCTCCATTATGGGAAAGCTGCGCTGGGAGACGGAATGTTTTATAAGTTTGAGATATTTATCCGGCCCACAGAACACATTCTTTTGAGGTGCGTCACAAATGGGCCTGCCTGATTTAATATTAACCAAAATAAGCTCCTTTTGCGTATGCAATACGGCGACATAAATTATACACTCAGGGACATAAATTGAGCCTATGTACAGTCAGATTTTATCATTACCCCATTTGATTTTCAAACAATATAGGCCTAAACCACAAATATTCTACATTTTGCTGAAAATGTGAAAGAAAATTTGGAATTATTGACTATAATTAAGACTGCTTTTCTGCTTAAAAAGGCGAGAGGCGAGACAGAAATAATAATTCGTAAATCGAGGAGCGGGAGGCCTGCAAGGATGGGGAAGAAAAGCTCTGTTTTATAAAGGTTCCAAGCGGTCATCAGCTTTACGTATGGCGAAAAGCCGGAGCGAAAAAGGAAAAAGAGAAAAAGTAAATAAAAAAGCTGCCGCAGATAGTTTCGCGGCAGCTTTTTGGCCTATTGAGGGGGAATAAAGAAAACCTTTATACAATCTTAATATGAGTGAGGGCTTTTTTACAGGGAAAAAAGATTGGGCGTGGTAAAATAAATCAGAAATAAGGTGATGCAATATGGACAATTCAAATATCATATATGAACCACAGCCGGAGAACCCCAAGCAGGGAAAGCTTAAAATCTTTTTAGGATATGCGGCGGGCGTCGGAAAAACCTATGCCATGCTGAAAGCTGCCCACAGCGCTAAAGATCAGGGCTTTGACGTTGTGGTGGGTTATATAGAAAGACACACAAGGCCGGATACACTGGCGCTTCTGGACGGCCTCGAACAGCTGCCGACCAAGACCATAGATTATAAGGGAATAGAGCTTAAGGAATTTGACCTTGATATGGCCTTAAAGCGCCGCCCTCAGATTATTCTGGTTGACGAGCTTGCCCACTCCAACGCTGCCGGATGCCGCCACTTAAAGCGTTATCAGGATGTGGAAGAGCTGCTGAGAGCGGGAATCGATGTTTACACTACGGTAAATGTGCAGCATCTTGAATCCTTAAATGATCTGGTGGCTTCAATAACTCAGGTGTCGGTGAACGAGAGAATTCCCGATTCGGTGTTTGATAAAGCGGATCAGGTGGAGCTTGTGGATATTGAGCCGGACGATCTTATAGAGCGCTTACAGTCGGGTAAGGTCTATAAGAAAACTCAGGCCACCCGCGCCCTCAATCACTTCTTTACAAGGGACAATCTGGCGGCTCTCCGGGAAATTGCCCTGCGCCGCACAGCCGACCGTTTAAGCCGCAGCGCCCGGAAAACCGGTAACGAAACCACCGCCAAGGCAGGAGAGCATATTATGATCTGCCTTTCAAGCTCCCCCTCAAATGCCAAGGTCATACGCACGGCGGCAAGAATGGCGGAGGCTTTTCACAGCAGCTTTACGGCGCTTTTTGTAGAAACGGCGGAAACAAAGGAATTAAAAGGTGAAAACCTTAAACGCCTTCGCTCAAATCTCCGCCTTGCAGAGCAGCTGGGAGCGCAGATTGCAACGGTATACGGGGAAGATCCGGCAGTTCAGATAGCTGAGTATGCCAAGGTAAGCGGAATAACTAAAATCGTCCTCGGCAGAACTAACCACAAGTCAAATCCCCTTACCGGAAGCATTACCCTTGCAGATAAGCTTATAAAGCAGGCAGGGGATATAGATATTTACATCATCCCCGACACTCAGCCTCTTTATAAAAAGAAAATTTCCATGCTCAATAAGAATGACGAGAAATTCAACTGGCTTGACCTTCTGAAAACTATGCTCTTTATTATTGCCGCAACGGCTATAAGCTTCGGCTTTTACGAAGCGGGCATAAGAGAAGCTAACATTATAATAGTTTACATTCTGGGCGTTGTGCTTACGGCAATCTTTACACAGGGCCATTTATACGGCGTTTTAGCATCGCTGCTGAGTGTTATACTATTTAACTTCTTCTTCACTGTCCCCAGATTTTCCCTTGCCGCCAATGCGCCGGACTACCCCATAACTTTTCTTATAATGCTTACGGCAAGTATGATTTCCAGCTCCCTTGCAACGAGAGTTAAGCGTCAGGCCAGACAGTCGGCCCAGAAAGCCTATTACATGGAGCTTTTAATGAACATTAACCAGAAGCTCCAGCAGGGTGAGGATGAGCAGGAGATTATACAGCTTGCCGCCGAGCAGGTGAGCGAGCTTCTGGAAAGACCTATACTATATTCCCTTGCGGAAAAAGGGAAAAAGCTTGATTTCAGGGTGTTCCCTCCTGACGAGACAAACCAGCTTCTTGGTGCCATGACCGACGAGGAAAAGGGGGTTGCAGACTGGGTTGCGAAAAACAACAAGCACGCGGGAGCCACCACCGACACCCTTTCAAATTCGCAGAACCTGTATTTTGCCGTAAGAGGCAATCAGGGCGTTATGGGCGTTATAGGAATACCTGCCAAATACTACCCGGATATGGAGGTATTTGAAAAAAACCTGACCCTTTCTATTTTAAATGAATGCGGCCTTATTATGGAGCGGAGAAGATTGCAGGCGGAAAATCAGGCCATAGAGCTTGAAACCCAGCGGGAACGGCTGAGATCAAACCTGCTGAGAGCCATTTCCCACGATCTCCGCACACCCCTTACAAGTATAAGCGGAAACGCCGGCGTACTTATGGAAAAGAGCATTTCTTTAGACGAGGAGAAAAAGCAGGAGATTTACAGCTCCATTTATGATGACTCAATGTGGCTTGTAAACCTTACGGAAAATCTCCTTTCCATAACAAGACTTGAAAACGGCACAATGCACCTGCAAATGAGCCCCGAGCTAATAGACGAGGTGTTCAGAGAAGCGGTTTCCCACGTTGACAGACGGGCATCGGAGCATCATATTTCCATAGAGCTGGAAGATGACCTGCTTATGGCGAAAATGGATGTGCGGCTCATAGTTCAGGTGATTATAAATATAGTAAACAATGCCATTAAATACACGCCGGAGGGTTCAAACATAGTTCTCTCTGCAAGAAAAGAAAACAACATGGTATGCGTGCGGATTTCCGATGACGGCCCCGGTATTTCCGAGGAGACGAAGGAACATTTGTTTGATATGTTCTATACGGCAGGCATCGGAAAGCCTGACAGCCGCAGAGGGCTGGGCCTTGGCCTGAGCCTCTGCAAATCAATAGTAAATGCTCACGGCGGCACAATCTCCGTTAGCGACAATACACCCCACGGCGCTGTGTTTGCATTTACACTGGCTTTGGAGGAAGTTGATCTGAAAAATGTATAAACCTAAAATCCTTGTGGTGGAGGATGACCCTGCCATAACAAATCTCGTAAGAACTACCCTTGATACTCAGGAGTATCAGTACCACACTGCGAAAAACGGTGCAGGCGCCATGATGGAGGCGGTTTCCTATAATGCGGATGTTATTATTCTGGATCTTGGCCTGCCGGACATGGACGGAGTGGATATAATAAAGAAAATCCGCTCATGGAGCTTAGTTCCCATTATCGTTGTCAGTGCCAGAAGCGAGGATCAGGACAAGGTGGAGGCACTGGACGCCGGAGCTGATGACTACCTTACAAAGCCCTTCAGCATTGATGAGCTTCTGGCAAGACTCCGTGTAGCTCTCCGCCGCAGCAGAACCGATGAAGCTCCCGCACAGGCCCAGAGCAGCATATACAGAAACGGAAATCTTACCATTGACTATGCGGCAGGCTGTGCCTACATGGAGGGAAAAGAAATTCACCTGACGCCTATTGAATATAAGCTTCTCTGCGTGCTTGCAAAAAACACGGGCAAAGTATTAACCCATAACTATATATTAAAGGAAGTGTGGGGGAGTGCCCTTGCCTCCGATACACCGTCTCTAAGAGTGTTTATGGCGACTTTAAGAAAGAAAATCGAGAGTAACCCCTCGGAACCTAAATACATCCAGACTCACATAGGCGTAGGCTACCGTATGATACGCCAGTAAATAAAGCTACCGCCCGCCGGAACTTCCGGCGGGCATTTTTTGGCCTTAACAGTCTTAACACAGCTTTAACATGCCGCCTTAAACGCTAAGACCAACTTCACGGCAATGCTGATAGAATGAAAGAGGATTAAGAAAGACCACAGAGGAGGAAATCTTAATGATGGATTTAGCAATGCTTGCAATTCTTGCAGGCTCGGTAGGTTTAATTTACCTGCTTATCGGCTGGTGCCGCAGGCTGGTAGACAAGAGTGAATGAGGAGGCAATGAAATGATTGTTCTGGGAATTGTTGCTGTGCTGCTTGGCGGGTATCTGCTTTATGCACTGATACATCCGGAAAAATTTTAAGACCTTCGGGAGGAAAACAAAATGTTTCAGATTATTCTGACTATTATCATTTACCTGATAATAGTTATACCGGTGGGTATATATGTTTATCACATCGCTGCCGGCAAACGTACCTTCGCCGATCCGGTGTTTGACCGGGTGGACGGGGTCATATATAAGCTGGGCGGCATAGATGCTGAGAAAGGCATGAGCTGGAAGAAATACGCCGCAAGCCTTATCGGCACAAACGCCGTTATGATGCTTTTAGGCTACATAGTTCTCCGCATCCAGAGCATACCCCTTTTAAACCCCAACGGCATCGGGGGTATGGAGCCGTCCCTTTCCTTTAATACGATCATAAGCTTTATGACCAATACAAACCTCCAGCATTACTCCGGTGAGTCGGGTCTTTCATACCTGTCCCAGATGCTGGTGATCATCTTTATGATGTTTGTGTCGGCGGCCAGCGGATATGCTGCATGTATCGCATTTATCCGTGGCCTTGCGGGCAAATCAAAAGATAATGTGGGAAACTTTTATGCAGACCTTGTGAGAATCACAACACGTGTGCTTATTCCATTCTCAATAGTAGGCGGCCTGCTTCTGGTATGGCAGGGAGTGCCCCAGAACTTCTCGGAAAACATTGTTGTAAACACCCTTGAGGGTGCAAAACAAGTCATTGCCACCGGCCCTGTGGCAGCCCTTGAAATAATAAAGCACTTAGGAACTAACGGCGGCGGCTTCATCGGTGCAAACTCAGCAACACCTATTGAAAACCCCACCATGCTCACAAACCTTATAGAGCTTTATTCCATGATGCTTCTGCCCGGCGCATGTGTTATCACTTTCGGCAAGATGGTGAGAGACAGAAAGCGTGATACGGTTACAAATACCGAGGGCGGAGAGCAGAGCCTTGTGAGCGCAAAGGATTACCACCCCGCACTTACAGCTTCTATATACGGCCGTGAGGGCCGCAGCATTTTCGCCGCCATGGGAATTATCTTCATCATCGGCTTAAGCGTCTGCTTCTGGGCTGAGAGTCAGGGCAACCCGGCGCTTGCAGAAATCGGACTTTCCCAGTCCATGGGAAGTATGGAAGGTAAGGAAGTCAGGTTCGGCGTTGCCCAGTCGGCAATGTTTACAACTACCACTACTTCCTTTACAACCGGTACCGTAAACAACATGCACGATACCTTAACACCTTTAGGCGGCATGATCCCCATGCTCCACATGATGCTGAACGTGGTGTTCGGCGGCAAGGGCGTGGGCTTAATGAACATGATTATGTATGCAATCCTTGCGGTGTTTATATGCGGACTTATGATAGGCCGTACCCCTGAATATTTAGGCAAGAAGATTGAGGGACGGGAAATGAAGCTTGCAGCGCTGTGCATAATCATTCACCCTCTGCTTATCCTCACATTCTCCGCCATTGCAGTAGGCTCACAGGCGGGCCTTGCGGGAATCACAAACCCCGGCTTCCACGGCCTGTCTCAGGTGCTTTATGAGTACGCATCCTCAGCGGCAAACAACGGTTCCGGCTTTGAGGGACTGGCAGATAACACCCTGTTCTGGAACGTGACCACCGGCCTTGCAATGTTCTTCGGCCGTTATCTTTCCATTGTTATTCAGCTTGCTATTGCAGGGTCTCTGATGAAAAAACGCTTCGTCAACGAAAGCTCCGGCACTCTCCACACCGACAATATGAGCTTTGCCGTAATTCTGGTGTTTGTAGTGTACATTTTCGCAGCCCTTACATTCTTCCCCGTGCTTTCACTGGGACCCGTTGCGGAGCATCTGACCCTTTGGTCATAAGGAGGAACTAAATTCATGAGCAAGAAAAATCAGAAGTTGATTACGCCCCAGATTTTCCGTCAGGCGGCGATTGGCTCATTCAAAAAATTAAATCCTGTTTACATGATTAAAAACCCGGTTATGTTCGTGGTCGAGATAGGATTTTTCATAACTCTGGTTTTGTCAATCTTCCCCGGACTTTTCGGGGATGTAAGCGAGGGTACAAACCTTCGCGCCTATAACATTATCGTCTGCGTTGTACTTTTTGTAACGGTTTTATTTGCAAACTTTGCCGAGTCCATAGCCGAGGGCCGTGGTAAGGCACAGGCGGCAAGCCTTAAAAAGACTCAGAAAGATACCAAAGCCCGCCTTCTTAAAGAGGACGGAACGGAAGAAAGCGTATTATCCAGCGAGCTTAAAAAAGGCGACGTTGTTATGGTTTCCGCAGGCGAGATTATCCCCGGTGACGGCGAGGTTATTGAGGGCATTGCATCAGTTGATGAATCTGCAATCACCGGCGAATCAGCCCCTGTTGTCCGTGAATCCGGCGGCGACTTCTGTTCCGTAACCGGCGGCACAACGGTGGTTTCCGACTGGCTTAAAATCCGCATTACATCCGATGCGGGAAACAGCTTTCTTGACAGAATGATTGCGCTGGTTGAGGGTGCATCCCGTAAAAAGACCCCTAACGAGATTGCACTGAGCACTCTGCTCCTCTCCCTTACAATTATTTTCCTTATAGTTATCGTAACTCTTTACCCCATAGGCCTTTACTCCGGCGTACAGCTCCAGACATCAACCCTTATTGCCCTGACTGTCTGCCTTATCCCCACCACAATCGGCGGCCTGCTTTCCGCAATCGGCATTGCCGGTATGGACCGTGTTACCCGCTTTAATGTTATCGCTATGTCCGGTAAGGCTGTTGAAGCCTGCGGCGACGTTGACACAATGATCCTTGATAAAACCGGTACCATTACCTTCGGCAACCGCCTTGCAGCAGACTTCTTCCCCGTAGGCAGCACAAACCGCAGCGAGCTTATCCGCTGTGCCGCCCTTACAAGCTTGCACGATGACACACCAGAAGGCAAATCCACTCTGGAGCTTGCAAGCAGACTGGGCGATAAGAGCGCAGAAACCGCAGGCTCTGAATTTATAGAGTTTACGGCTCAGACCAGAATGAGCGGCGTTGATCTTCCCGACGGAACCAAGGTTCGCAAGGGTGCGGCAGAAGCCATTGAGCAGTATGTAAAAGCACAGGGCGGCACAATCCCCGAAGACCTTAAAGAGCAGGTGGAAAAAATCTCCGGTCTGGGCGGCACACCTCTTACCGTGTGCGAAAACAACAGAATTTTAGGTGTTATCTACCTTAAAGATACTGTAAAGCCCGGCATGAAAGAGCGCTTTGAGCGTCTGCGTGCCATAGGCATTAAAACCATTATGTGTACCGGCGATAACCCTCTGACTGCCGCCACCATTGCAAAAGAGGCAGGCGTTGACGGCTTCATAGCCGAGTGCAAGCCGGAAGACAAAATAGACGTAATTAAAAAAGAGCAGGCCGAGGGCAAAATCGTTGCCATGACCGGTGACGGTACAAACGATGCTCCTGCACTTGCACAGGCAAATGTTGGTCTTGCAATGAACAGTGGCACCAGCGCCGCAAAGGAAGCGGCAAACATGGTCGATTTGGATTCCGACCCAACCAAAATCCTCGAAGTGGTTGAAATCGGAAAACAGCTCCTTATAACCCGCGGCAGCCTGACTACATTCTCAATTGCAAACGATATTGCAAAATACTTTGCCATTATCCCCGCCATGTTTATGGCAACCATTCCCCAGCTCAGCGTTTTGAACATTATGAACCTGTCCACTTCGTACAGTGCAATTCTCTCAGCGCTGATATTCAACGCAATCATCATTCCCTGCCTTATCCCTCTTGCCATGAAGGGTGTAAAATACCGCCCCATGTCCTCGGGTAAGCTCCTTGCAAGAAATATGCTGATTTACGGTCTGGGCGGAGTAGTTACCCCCTTTATAGGAATTAAAATTATTGACATGCTGATTGCCCCCCTGCTTACTCTGCTGGGCTTCGGGCTTTAAGAAAGGTGTATTGCAGCTATGAAAGAATCCGGAAAAAATTTTTGGCACGGCGTGCGTCAGGCAGTAGGTGTTACTCTTATCCTGATGCTGATATGCGGAGTTTTATATCCCTGCCTTATGACGGGACTGTCAGCCATGATTATGCCAAACCACGCCAAGGGCGACCTTATCACCGTAGACGGCAAAACTCTGGGCTCTGAGCATGTAGGTCAGGAATTTACCGAGGATTACTACATGTGGAGCAGACCTTCCGCCTACCATTATAATGTTTACACCGAGGGCGAGGACGGAAAGCTTTATTACCCCGACGGAACGGAATTTGCAGGCCTCAGCTCCGGCTCTGATAACTACGGCCCTTCAAACCCTGCCTTAACAGAGCGGGTAGAGGCCGACATGGAAAAGTTTCTTGAAAAGAACCCGGATGTTAAGCGGGAGGATATACCCACCGACCTTATGACCGCCTCCGGCTCCGGTCTTGACCCACACATTTCTCCCGAGGCTGCCGAAATTCAGATACCGAGAATTTCCAAAGCCTCCGGCCTCAGTGAAGCGGAGCTTAGAAACATTGTTGAAGAAAACACCGACGGAAAGCTCTTGGGAATATTCGGTGAGGAAACCGTAAACGTACTGGAAGTTAATATAGCCATTGCAAAGAGCATGGGCATCCTTTAAAGCTTAATACAGATTTCTTCTTATACAAACGTACGCATTTCCAATAAGTGCAAAAAGCCTGCATGAAAAAGGAAATGCGTATGTTTTTGTGCATTTTCAGCCTTTTTTGGAAAAAGTGTAATAATAAATGTGAAAACTCTTGCAATGTGTTAATAAATCGTTTAAAATGTAGGCGAGTATGGGACATACGCTTTTTTCGGCGGTGTCACCGTAAAATACTTATAAAAAAGGGATTTATCCCGCAAAAAAATCTTGGCGGTAAAACCGCCGCACATCGACCCGTAAACGGGCGGTGATGAAAGGAATTTTGGAATGAAAAAAAGAATTACAGCAGCTGTTCTGTCCGCACTTATGCTTATGGGTGCGCTGACCGGATGCGGAACCAAGACCGAGACACCCAAGAGTGATACTCCTCAGACCGAAACAAACGGCGAGAGAGCAAATGAAATCTCTGTGGGTATTGCAAACGACCTGTCAGAGAGCCTTAACCCTCTTAAAACCGGATACACCGCCGGTACAAGAGAGGTAATGTTCAATGTCTTTGAGGGCCTTATGAAGCTCAAGCCCGACGGAAACCTTATACCCGCTGTTGCAGAGAGCTATGAGGTATCTGATGACGGCCTGACTTACACCTTCAAAATCCGTGAGGGCGTAAAGTTCCACAACGGCGACACTGTGAACGCACAGGACGTTGCCTACTCCATTGAGCAGTGCAAAACTCCCGATGAAACAGGCGCTATGGCAGAGCCTGCACTGCAGATGATAGAAAAAATTGAAACTCCCGACGACAGCACCGTTGTGTTCACCATTGACCATGCAGACGGTGAGTTTCTCAACTATCTCACAGTTGCGGTAGTTCCCGATGATTATACCGAGCAGGACACAAAGCCTGTGGGTACCGGCCCCTTTAAGTTTCAGAGCCGTACCGCTCAGGAAGCAGTGGTAATTGAGAGATTTGACGATTACTGGGGCGAAAAGGCAAAGCTTGACAAAGTCACCTTTAAGATTATCGAAAACGGCGACAGCATGGTTCTGTCTCTCCAGTCCGGCGCTATTGATTACTGCAACCACCTGCCTACCATTCAGGCAACCCAGCTTAAGGATGAATTCAACATTGTTGAGGGCAGTATGCCTTTAATTCAGGCTCTCTACCTCAATAACAATGTTGCTCCCTTTGATAACGAGCTTGTCCGTCAGGCTCTCTCCTATGCTACCGACCGCAGACAGATAATCGACATTGCCTTTGACGGCTACGGCAGCGTTGTAGGCTCCAGCATTTACCCCACTCTGGGAAAATGGTTTGATGAAAGCCTCAGCGAGCTTTACCCCTATGATGTGGAAAAAGCAAAAGAGCTTCTTACCGAAGCAGGCTATCCCGACGGCTTTAACATGACTATCACCGTCCCCTCCAACTATCCCCAGCATGTTGACACCGCTCAGGTTCTTGCAGACCAGTACAAGGCAATCGGCGTCAATGTGGAAATTCAGCCTGTTGAATGGGCCGCATGGGTAAGCGAGGTTTACAAGGGAAGAAACTTCCAGACCACCATTACCGGCGTTGATGCCCATTATCCCACTGCAAGAGCCATGATGGAACGCTTCATGTCCGAGCATGGAAAGAACTTTATAAATTACAATAACGAAGATTTTGACCGTCTTATGACCGAGGCTATTGCCTCCGGTGACGATGCTCAGCGCACCGAGCTTTATACAGAAGCTCAGCGCAATCTGGCCCAGCATGCCGCCAATGTTTACATTCAGGCACCTGCTGACCTTGTAGCTGTACGCAAGGGACTTGAGGGAGTAAACTTCTACCCTGTATCCGCCCTTGATATGGCAAGCCTTTACTGGGCAGAATAATAAAAAATGAGTTGCGGCAAGATTGATGCCGCCGCTCCAGAAAGGAGGCGAGAGCCATGAAATATGCGGCAAAGAAAATTTTAATGCTGCTTGTTACAATGGTCATCGTCTCTTTTTTGGCGTTCGCGGCCTTTGAACTGATTTCCGGCAGCGCAGCAGATACAATGCTGGGTACCGAGGGTACACCTGAGCAGATAGCAGCTCTTGAAGAGGAGCTTGGCCTTAACAGACCCTTCCTCGTGCGCTATTTTGAATGGCTGGGCGGATTTTTCACCGGAAACTTAGGTGATTCCCTACGCTACAGACAGCCGGTGGCAGAGCTTCTGGCGCCTAAAATCGGCGTTACCCTGTGTCTGAGCATACTGAGCTTTCTGCTTATTCTGGTTGTTTCCATACCTTTGGGCCTTATATCCGCAAGTCATAACGGCGGAGTTAAGGACGGTATATGGAGCGGCATTATCCAGTTTTTCATGGCAATTCCGCCATTTTTCACCGGCGTAATTTTAACATGGGTATTCAGCATTATTCTCCATTTTTATAACCACGGCCAGTTCCCCGGTCTTAATAATGACTTCTGGGGCTCCATTGCCTATCTTATCTATCCTGCTGTTGCCATTGCCATTCCCAGAATTGCAATGACCATGCGCATGTTCCGCAGCAGAATTCAGAACGAAATGAACAGCGGCTATGTGCGTACCGCAATTTCCAGAGGCAACGACAGAAATCATGTTCTGAGCCGCCATGTGCTTAAAAACTCCCTTGTGCCTGTTGTCACCTTCCTCGCCCAGACTATGGCTGAGATTGTGGCGGCAAGCGTTGTGGTGGAGCAGGTGTTTGCAATCCCCGGCCTCGGCAGACTCCTTGTTGCCAGCATCGGAGACAGAGATTTTCCCGTAGTGCAGGCACTGGTTGTTATCCTTGCTTTCTGGGTCGTGCTTGTGGGCACCCTTGCAGACATTATAAACCAGCGCATTGACCCGAGACTTCGTCTGGGAGGTGGGGCAAAATGAAAAAGGGAAACTGGTATCTTACAGTCGGCTGCATCCTCACCGGAATTATTGCGGCCTTTATAGTAATGGGCTTTATCTGGACCCCTTACGACCCTACCGCCATGATGACAGGCCCGAAATTTTCTCCCCCCAGCCTTGAGCATTTAATGGGAACGGATAATTTCGGCAGAGATATATTCAGCAGAGTTTTGCAGGGCGCAGGCTCAACCGCCCTTATTGCTCTCTGCACTGTGTTTATAGGTGCATTTGTGGGCGTGGGCATAGGTGCCGTCACCGGATATTTCGGCGGCATTGTTGACGAGGCGCTGATGCGCTTTAATGACGCCCTTACTGCTTTCCCCAGTGTGCTGGTTGCCCTCGTTATCGTGGGCGTACTGGGCGGGGGAAAATATAATGTAATTATTGCACTGGGAATAGTGTTTATCCCCAGCTTTGCCAGAGTTACAAGAACGGCTTTCGCATCCCTCAGAAATGTAAACTACGTTAAAAGTGTCCGCCTTATGGGCGCAAAGCCGGCGAGAATTATATGCCTTCATATGCTACCCAACACTCTTTCCGTGCTTCTGCCTGCAATAACCATAGGCTTTAATAATGCGGTTCTGGCAGAGGCTTCAATGAGCTATCTGGGAATAGGCATTAAACCTCCCGATGCTTCCTTAGGCTATATGCTTTCCGAGGCACAGGGTATGCTGACTCTTGCCCCATGGTACGCCCTCTTTACAGGCGGAGTCATTGTTATGATGATTTTTGCCGTGGGCCTTATAGGCGAGGGACTTCAGCGCTACGGAAAGGAGGGCATGTGATGCTGGAAATTCAGAATCTCCACGTCCGCTTTCATAACCGTCAGCGTGAGGCTGTGGCAGGTGTGAGCTTTAAAATAGAGGACGGGGAAATTATGGGTCTGGTCGGTGAATCCGGCTCAGGTAAAACCGTTACCGCTATGTCCGTTGCGGGATTGCTGCCCAGAAAGCAGTGTGACTATTCCGGTGAAATCCTCCTTGACGGGCAGGAGCTTCTCCATGCCGACAGAAAAGTTCTCCGCCAGATACAGGGCAAAGACATAGGCGTTGTATTTCAGGAGCCTATGAACGCTATGGACCCTCTTATGAGAGTGGGAAAACAGGTGGAAGAGTGCCTGAAAATACACACCGACATGAACGCAGCGGAGCGGAAAGCCAGAGCGATTGAGGCACTAAAGGCTGTTGAGCTTAGAAATGTAGAGGAAGTCTACAATAAATATCCCCATGAATTATCCGGAGGTATGTGCCAGAGAGCGATGATTGCGGCGGCTGCGGTTTCAAGACCCAAGCTTCTGCTCCTTGATGAGCCTACCACCGCCCTTGATATTACCATTCAGTCTCAGATACTGGAGCTTTTAAAGGAGCTTAACAAAAAGTACGGCATGTCCATGCTTTTCATAAGCCACGACTTGAACGTTGTGCGTAAGCTCTGCCGCCGTGTGGCGGTTATGCAGAAGGGACAGATAGTGGAAACCGGCAGCACGGATGAAATTTTCCGTAACCCTCAGCATGAGTACACGAAAAAGCTCATTGCCGCCATTCCCACCAGAGAGGGAAGGGGGAGAGAGTAATGGAAAACGAACTTGTGCTTAAAGTCAGCAATGTAAACTGCGGCTACCGTGACGGCGGAGTTTTCAGCCGCGGAGAGGTGCAGGAGGTTTTGCACGATATAAGCTTTGACGTGAGGAAAAGCGAAATTATGGGCCTTGTCGGTGAATCCGGTACAGGTAAATCCACCCTTGCAAAGGTAATCCTCGGCATGGTAAAGCCCACCTCCGGCGAGGTTATCCACTTTTCACAGCGTCCCCAGATGATATTTCAGGACCCGTACAGCTCTTTAAATCCCGCCTTCACCGTAAAGCGGATAATGGAGGAACCCCTTAAAATTCAGGGGGTAAAGGATAAGGCGGAGCGGACAGCGCGGGTAATGGAAATGCTCAAACTTGTGGAGCTGCCTGAAGAATGTCTCATGGCAAAGCCCGGTGAGCTTTCCGGCGGTCAGCGCCAGAGAGTTTCAATAGGTGTTGCTTTAATCCAGAAGCCTAAGTTTATCATAGCCGATGAACCGGTCAGCGCCCTTGACGTTACCATTCAGGCTCAGATTTTGAAGCTGCTTAAAAAGCTGAGAAAAGAGCTGGAATTGAGTTTCCTGTTTATAAGCCACGATCTTAACGTTGTCTATCAGCTCTGCGACAGAGTGCTTGTTATGAAAGGCGGGCAGATTGTGGAGCGGGGAGACGTTGAGGAAGTATACAATAACCCCCGGCATGAATACACAAAACAGCTTTTAGCAGCTGTCGAATGAGAAAAAGAGCCGAAAGGAAAGTCCTTTCGGCTCTTTTGTACTTTATTAAGAATCCTAAATTTGGCCTTAATCGCCTTGACTAACGGCAGATTAGTAATATAATAATGAAAAATCACTTTTTATATTCTGAGCATAATGGACAAAATTTCCTTTTTGTTCTGTAAATATTGCACATAATGGAAAAATACGGGACCAAATAATCTTAAGCGGTAAAATTAACAGCTTTTAAGTTGACCCTAAAGATTTATAATGGTATTATTGTAATGTTTGGGATAGGAGGAATGGTGCGTGAAAATAAACCGTATCTTTAATATAGTTCTGGTCATACTGGTTGTTCTGGTGTCGGTTATTCAGCTTTCGTCAGGCACCACCAGCGGAGAAATAGGGCTTAAAAGTGACGTTATAACTGAGGATGAAAAGCCTCAGACTGACGGCGGACTGCCTACCGTAGGCGAAAAGCCGGCTGAGCCTGAACCTACGCCTACACCCACCCCTGCACCTACGCCTACTCCGAATCCGGAGCCTATAACCGGTGATAAGGAGCTGGACGAGCTGGCAAAGAATATTCTCGACCGGATTATAACCGAGGATATGAGCAAGTACGAGCAGGCAAAGGCTGTTTACGACTACGTTGACGGCAGCATTAAATATTCTGCAAACCCTGACAAATCCAGCTGGATAAACGGCGCGAAGGAAGGTTTGGGCCTCCGTCAGGGAGACTGCTTCACCTATTACGCCTCATCCCGCGCCCTTCTTACATATCTTGGCATTGAAAACGAGATGGTGTGCCGCGAGGGCGGCAGAGGCCCCCACTGGTGGAATCTTGTTAACTGCGGCGAGGGCTGGTATCACTTTGACGCCACTCCCAGATATGAGAAAATGCCGGACTTTGATTCCTTTATGTTCACCGATGAACAGGCCGCAGATTATACCTACAACGTGGCCTATTACCGCGGCTATCCCGCATATTACACCTTTAACGGCGAGGGACTGCCGGAGCGTGCAACTGAATTTTCCGACGAGCTGCTGGCTGTAAAGAATTCCGGCAATGCAGAGGAAGAAGCAGCAGCGGAAGCCACAGCTGAGGGATAATGTATGCAAAGATTTTTTGCGCTGTTTTTAGCGATTACTATGGTGCTGACGTTGGGCGCATGCGGCAAAGCCGAAAAGCCCGAAGAAAGCCCCGCAATTTCCGAAGCGGAGAATGTACCGGCTGAAACTCCGGCACCCACACCCACTCCAATGCCGGAAGAAACTCCGGAACCTGAGGAAAGTCAGGCGCCGGAAGAAGCTCCCGCAGAGAAAGAAAGCGCTCCGGAGGATGACACAATAACCGGAGATGCGGAGCTTGACGAAATGGCAAAGCTCATATGCGACAGCATTATAAAAGAAAATATGGGTGTGCGGGAAAAGGCACGGGCGGTATATGACTTTGTAAAGGGCGGAATAAATTATTCCGGCACCTCAGACAAAAGCGACTGGAAGACTGCCGCAAAGGACGGGCTTAAAACCCGCAACGGCGACTGCTTCACCTATTATGCCTGCGCCAGAGCACTTTTAACATACATGGGAATTGATAACCGGGAAGTGCGAAGAGTTGACGGCCGTTCCGACCACTGGTGGAATTTAGTCAACTGCGGTGACGGCTGGTATCATATGGACGCTACCCCCATGGGGGCCGAAATGCCCGCCTTTGATGCATTCATGTTTACAGACCTGCAGGCTGCACAGTATACAGAGCTTGTGCAGTATCAGGTCGGGCTTACAAATTTTTATAGTTTTAACGGGGAGGCTCTGCCTGAGCGGGCTTCCTGATATATAAAAGAAATGAGGAAAAATAAATGAAACGTATAATTACCCTGATGCTCATACTGGTTATGGCTCTCTCCTTTGCCGCATGCGGCAGCGACGGCGGAAAAGCTCCCGCAGAGGAAGCTTCTTACAACAGCAAGTACACCTTCTTGTACAATGACACCGCTCTTCCCATGAACGCAGAGTTTGCACCTATCCATGAGACTCTGGGCGAAGAGAGCAAGTACTTCGAGGCTGCATCCTGCGCTTTCGAGGGTCTTGATAAGACCTACACCTATGACGGCATTGAGATAGTTACCTATCCTCTGGAAGAGGTGGATTACATTTCTTCTGTCCGTATACTGGATAACAGCGTTTCCACTCCCGAGGGAATCACCATCGGTTCCACCATGGATGAGGTAAAGGCTGCATACGGCGAGGACTACGAGGATGTTGTGGGTCAGTGGAACTACACCGACGGCGACGCTGAGCTGTCTATCATCTTTAACGGCGAAAAGGTTCTTTCTATAAGCTACTACGCCATTAACGATCTTACCAAGTAAGATGCAAAATAACGTTTTAAATTATTTATACGGCACCGCTCCCAAGTGCCCGGATAAAATTGCCTACTCTGACGGTGAGGTTTCCCTCACTTTCGGAGAGGTTTATAAGCAGTGCCGCTGCGTGGGCAGCTTCCTTAATTCAAAGGGAGTATACAAAAAGCCGGTTGTTATTTTCATGCGCCGGGGCCCCAAAGAAATCGCCGCCTTTTTAGGCACTGTTGCCGGCGGCTGTTTCTATGTTCCCGTTGATGAGGAAATGCCGGTGGGCAGAATTCAGCTTATACTGGATAATGTTAAATCCCCGGTTATAATCTGCGACAGAGAAACCGTGGAGGCAGCAAAAAGCTTCAATATCGGAGACGGCGAAATCGTTCTCTATGAGGAAATTTCCGCATTTCCCGAAAATGCTGCGGCACTTGACAGAATTTATTCTGCCGCCATTGACACCGACCCTATATACATAGTCTTTACCTCCGGCTCTACCGGAATTCCCAAGGGTGTTGCAGCGTGCCACCGCTCCGTTATAGACTATATAGAGCAGCTTTCCGAAATTCTGGAGTTTAATGAAAACACCGTTTTCGGAAACCAGACTCCCTTGTATTTTGACGCAAGCTTAAAGGAAATATATCCCACCCTTAAATTCGGGGCTACTGCATATATTATCCCTAAAAAGCTTTTCTCCATTCCCACAGCTCTTGTGGAATATTTAAATCAGCATAAGATCAACACTATCTGCTGGGTTGTATCTGCCCTTACAATGGTCAGTGCTTTCGGCACCTTTAAGGAAATGAAGCCGGAGTATTTAACTACCGTTGCTTTCGGCAGCGAGCTTTTCCCGGTAAAGCAGCTTAGACTCTGGCAGCAGGCTGTCCCCAACGCAAAGTTTACAAACCTTTACGGCCCCACCGAGTGCACCGGTATGTGCTGCTACTACCATGTGGAGCGGGAGTTTGAAGATAACGAACTTATCCCTGTGGGAAGACCTTTCCCCAACCGTGAAATCCTGCTTTTGAAGGAGGGCAATGTGCCCGCCGGAGAGGGCGAGGAGGGCGAAATCTGCGTTAGAGGCACTGCTGTAACTTTAGGCTATTACAACGACCCCGAACGCACCGCAAAGGCCTTTGTTCAGAACCCTCTGAATACCGCCTACCCTGAGCTTATTTACAGAACCGGCGATATAGGCCGCTATAATGACCATGGCGAGCTGGTTTTCGTATCCAGACTTGACCACCAGATTAAGCACATGGGTCACCGTGTGGAGCTGGGCGAGGTTGAGGTTAACATTGCAATGCTGCCGGGAGTTCAGATGGCAGCCTGTCTCTACGACAGCGCAAGAAAGAAAATCGTTCTCTATTATGTAGGCGAAATGAGCGAGGCGGAGCTTGCAAGCGAGGCAAGACCCAAGCTTCCCCGCTACATGCTGCCTAACAAGATTATAAAACTCGACGAAATGCCTTTAACCGCCAACCGGAAGATTAACCGGGTACGGCTTAAAGAAATGTACGAAGAAAAATAAAAGGAGTAACCCAAATGGAAGATTTACTTGAGATACTGAGAGATCTGCACCCCGATGTAGACTTTGAAAATGAGAAGCACCTGATTGATGACGGTATTCTGGACTCTATGGACATTGTGAGCCTGATTTCCGAAATCAGCGAGAGCTTTGATGTTACAATTACTGCAAAGTACATTGTTCCTGAAAACTTTAACTCTGCCGAAGCTCTCTACGAGCTTATTGAGCGTCTCGAGGACGAGGACTGAAAACGAAAAAATAGGAGCTAAGGATACATGCTATTTACATCCTACTCTTTTATAGGATTTGTGGCAGCGGTTCTGCTGCTGTACTATCTGATACCTAAAAGATTCCAGTGGCCCCTGCTGCTTATAGCAAGCTATATTTTCTATTTCTTCTCCGGCCCCGAAAACCTTGTCTTTATCCTTATAACCACGGCGGCTACTTATTTTACCGCCATTCAGATTGAGAAAAATCTTCTCAAGCAGAAGGCTTATATTAAAGAGCACAAGGCGGAGATCACCAGAGAAGAGAAAAAGGAATATAAAGAGGGCCAGAAGAAAATCCGTGTCCGCTGGGTTCTGCTGAGCCTTGCGGTGGATCTGGGTATTCTGGCGGTATGCAAATACACAAACTTCTTTATTTCAAACGTAAACGGAATTATTTCCGCCGTAGGCCATGGAAAGCAGCTGGAGCTTTTAGATCTGGTTCTGCCTATGGGTATATCTTTCTATACCTTCCAGTCTATCGGCTATCTGATTGATGTTTACCGGGAGACGGTGCCCGCTGAAAAGAACTTTTTCAGATTTGCACTGTTTGTCTCCTTCTTCCCCCAGCTTGTTCAGGGCCCTATCAGCAGATACAGCGATTTAAGCGAAAGCCTGTATGCCGAACATGAGTATAACTCCAAAACCGTAAGCTACGGTCTTGAACGTGTGCTCTGGGGCTTTTTCAAAAAGCTTGTTATTGCAGACAGACTTCTGCCCGCTGTAAAGCTTTTAATTAACGATGCCGGTACATATGATGGAGCATACGTTCTTGTTGCCATAGGTCTTTACGCCGTACAGCTCTACGCCGACTTTACCGGCGGCATTGACATTACCATAGGTATTGCAGAGGCTCTGGGCATCACCGTTACCGAAAACTTCGACCGGCCCTATTTCTCCAAGTCTCTTAAAGAATACTGGCGCCGCTGGCACATTACCATGGGTACATGGTTCAGGGATTATATTTTCTATCCTCTTTCCATCTGCCAGTGGATGCAGAAATTCTCCAGATTTTCAAGGAGCCATTTCGGCAACGCCATAGGAAAACGCCTGCCTGTTTATCTGTCCTCATTTTTAGTATGGTTTGCCACCGGCTTCTGGCACGGTGCCAGCTGGAACTTTATTCTGTGGGGTCTCTTTAACTGGGCTGTGCTTATGATTTCCGAGGAGCTTGAACCTCTCTATGACCGTTTCCACCGGCGTTTCCCCGGCTATAAAGGCAATCTTGTGAAGGCTTTCCAGTCCTTCCGCACTGTCTTTATTGTGGGACTTCTGCATTTGTTTGACCTTTATACGGTACAGGAGGCCTTTTCCTCCTTCGGTTCACTCTTTACCGTTAATAATATCAATATCCTGTGGGACGGCTCAATGATGAAGCTTGGCCTTACGGGACTTGACTACGGCATTGTGCTTTTCGGCGTGGTGCTGATGTTTGCGGTAAGCTTTATGCAGAGAAAAGAGGGGGTCAGAGACAGAATTTCAAAGCTCTCCTATCCGGTGCGCTTTGTTATCTGGTTCGGCCTTTTCCTGATTGTTCTGCTTATGGGCGCTTACGGAGTGGGCTACGATTCAAGCCAGTTTATCTATAACCGTTTCTGAGGAGCCGAAATGACGAAAAACAGAAAAAAGGGCCTGAGAATATTTGTCTCCGTCCTTATAATAATATTAAGCCTGCTCTTTCTTCAAAGGCTCCTTACCCCCAAATATGTGGATGATGTTGTGGAGGGCGCCTTTATAAAGGAGTTCTACAACGAGGAGCATAAAGAGGACTTAAATCTTATCTTCATTGGCGACTGCGAGGTTTATTCAAACTTTTCCCCGGCTACGCTGTGGCAGGAGTACGGCATTAACAGCTATATCCGCGGCAGCGCCGACCAGTATGTGTGGCAGTCATATTACATTCTTGAAGATACCCTTAAATATGTTAAGCCTGAGGCGGTAGTGTTTAATGTACTGTCTCTGAGAAATGAGGAGCCTAAGCGGGAGGCATATAACCGCATGTCCCTTGAGGGGCTTAAATGGTCAAAGACCAAGGTGAATGCCATAAAGGACTCCATGATGGAGGACGAGCATTTTCTCGACTATGTGTTCCCCATACTCCGCTACCATTCCCGCTGGAATGATATTAAGAGCACCGACTTTGAGTTCTTTTTCCATTCAAAGCCTGTTTCCCACAATGGTTTTTATCTTAAAACTGCCGTCCGTCCACCTCAGGACGTGCCGGAGGGAAAGCCCCTTAATAACTATGATTTCAGCGAAAAGGCATGGTCTTACCTTGACCGCATCCGTACCCTGTGCGAGGAAAACGGCATAGAGCTTATACTTGTGAAAGCTCCCAGCCTCTACCCCCACTGGTATGAGCAGTACGAGCAGCAGGTTGAGGATTATGCAGAGAAAAACAACCTTATGTATATAAACTTCCTTGAGCATAAGGAAGAAATCGGGCTTGACTACAATACCGATACCTTTGACGGCGGACTGCACCTGAATGTGTCGGGAGCTGAAAAGCTTTCCCACTGGTTCGGAAACATACTCAGCGAGCATGGAATTTCCGATTTGAGAGACAGGGCAGATCTGCAAAGCATGTGGGATGAGAAAATCGCCCGCTACGAGAGCGAAAAAACTGAGCAAAGTGATTAAGAGATGAAAAAAAGCGTAGGAATTTTAGGCGGCATGGGGCCTATGGCCACGGCAGAGCTGTTTTATAAAATAGTGAATAACACCGACGCCCACAGCGACGGCGAGCATTTGCGGGTTTTTATGGACAATAACCCTGCCATTCCCGACAGAACAGAGGCAATACTCCGCGGCGGAGAAAGTCCGCTGCCTGCCCTTTATGAATCGCTTCATAAGCTTATTTCCTGCGGTGCAGACTGCATTATAATTCCCTGCAACACCTCTCACCATTATCTGCCCCAGCTTCAGAAAGAAAGCCCGGTCCCCATTTTAAATATGCCGGAGATTACGGCAGAGGAGAGCGCAAAACGCTTTCCGGGAAAAAAGGCCGGAATACTTGCCACAAAAGGCACACTGGCTGTGGGGATTTATCAGGAAGTTTTAAAAAATGCAGGAGTTTCGTATATAATCCCTGACGAAGAGGGAGAAAATGCCCTGATGCGGGTCATTTATGATGGCATTAAGGCGGGGAAAGATTGCGAAAGTTACAGGGAAGACATGGAAAATACTCTTTCTGCAATGAAAGAGAGAGGCGCGGACTTCTTTATTTTAGGCTGCACTGAGCTTCCCATTGCCGTAAAGGAGCTTAATCTTAAAATACCTTATGTGGATTCTCTGGAAGAACTTGCAAAAGCTGCGGTAAAATTCTGCGGCGCTGAACTGAAATAATTGTTAAGCACCCCAAATTTAAAAGCGGGGTGCTTGCTTTTTATGATTAGTAATGTTAAACTGTATAACAATATGTTGTTTAAACTACTGAAAGCAGGTGAAAACTATGAAAATACAGAAATCTTCTGAGGACTATCTGGAAGCTATGCTGATGCTCAAGGAGAAAAAAGGCTATATCCGCTCCATAGATGTGGCACAGCAGCTCTCTGTTACAAAACCAAGTGTCAGCTATGCTACCAAGAGACTCCGTGAAAACGGATACATAACTATGGATAAAGACGGCCTTATCGGCCTTACTGACAGCGGTATGGAAATCGCCTCCAAAATGTACGACAGACATCGCAATCTTACAGCATTTCTTATAAAGCTGGGCGTTAACGAAGCTCAGGCAATGGAGGACGCATGTAAAATTGAGCATGATATAAGCCAAGAGAGTTTTGAGGCCATAAAACGCCATGCGGCAAAAGCCATTGAAAACGAGGATACTTGACAGAAGCTTCTATCTTGAGCCTGCACTGACGGCATCCGCCGCCCTTCTGGGAAAGCTCCTTGTCCACGAGACTGAGGAGGGCATTACCGCAGGCATGATTGTGGAAACTGAGGCATACATAGGACCCGACGATGACGGCGCCCATTCCTACGGAGGAAGAAGAACTGCAAGGACTGAAATTCAGTTTGGGCAGGGTGGCTTTGCATATGTTTTCCCCATCTACGGCATGTATTACTGCTTTAATGCGGTGCTTGGCGGGGTGGATGTGCCGGAGGTGTGCCTTGTGCGGGCGCTGGAACCGGTAGAAGGCATTGAGCTTATGAAAAAGCGGCGGGGGACGGATAGGGTTTTAAACCTGTGTTCAGGCCCCGGCAAGCTGTGTAAGGCTCTGGGGATAGGAAAGGCGGAGTACGGCCTTGACCTCTGCAAAAGCAATCTGTATATTGCAGATTATAAAAGCTTTCGTCCGGAGGAAATTGCAGTTTCCCCCAGAATTAACATTGACTATGCGGAAAAGTGCCGTGATTATCCATGGAGATTTTATCTAAAGGATAATCCCAATGTGTCCAAAGTTCAGAAGCGTTTTGAATCTGTGGGAACATTAAACGAAATAGACCCAAATAAAACCGGGAAGGTATGAAAATCATACCTTCCCGATTTTTTTTATTCACCGAATTCGTCCTCGTCGGTTTCCTTGTCGATTTTGTTTTTCTTGTGTTTATAAAGGGCGGAAGTAATGCTGAGAGCCGCAAAAACCAGAACACTTACAAGAATAAACATCATTGCTAAGGTTGCGAGAGAGCCGATTAAGGCGTGATATCTGTGGTAGCTTACAATGAACCAGAAAATTCCAACTGCAAGGCCGGCTCCGAGGCTTAAAAGCAGGTTGGTTTTAAAATCAGGCTTCAGCTTTCTGTCCCAGATGCCGTTTTTTATGCAGGCTGAAACAAAATAAACGGAAACGACTGTCAAAATAATAGCTTCGCTGCCTATATACTGAAAACCACCGTTTCCCATGGCAACCTGTACATAAATGGATATTATAAGCCCCCATAATAAAAGCCAGAAACTGTTTTTTTCAAATTTTAAGAGCTTCTGCTCCTGCATTTCATCAATATTGCTTTTAGTTTTCTTCATCGCTTTCATCCTCCCAAAACAGTTCGTCAAGTCCTGCGTCTAATGCTCTGCATATTTTGAGACACAGTTTAATTGTAGGGTTGTATTCGCCTTTTTCT
>JAHHRQ010000025.1 GCA_020025715.1 Oscillospiraceae bacterium
GCAGGCTTCATTCCCTTTTCCTCAGCGTAGGACATAACGGCGGATGCCAGAGGATGCTCGGACTTGCTTTCAAGGGCTGCTGCAAAGCTTAAAAGCTTTTCATCATTGAGGCCCTCAGCTGGAATAATATCGGTAACTTTAGGAGTACCGGCAGTGATAGTACCGGTCTTATCAAGAGCTACAACAGCGGCGCGTCCGGTTTCCTCAAGGATTGCGGCGGTCTTAAACAAAACGCCGTTCTTTGCGCCCAGTCCGGAACCGACCATGATAGCAACAGGAGTTGCAAGACCAAGAGCACAGGGGCAGGAAATAACAAGCACGGAAATTGCTCTGCCCAGAGCAAAATAAAGCTCCTCTCCCAAAAGCAGCCATACTATAAGTGTGACAAGTGCAATGCTGCACACGGTAGGAACAAAAATACCGGAAACCTTATCTGCAATCTTTGCAATAGGTGCTTTGGTTGCAGCGGCGTCGGAAACCATTTTTATAATCTGGCTGAGAGTTGTATCTTCACCGACACGGGTAGCTTCGCATTTAATAAATCCGGCCTGATTTACAGTTGCAGCGGAAACCGTATCGCCTACAGTTTTATCAACAGGAATACTTTCACCGGTAAGTGCAGACTCATCAAATGCACTGCTGCCCTCCAGAATTACACCGTCAACAGGCACATTTTCACCGGGGCGGACAACAAATATATCGCCTTTCTTGACCTGCTCAATGGGAACAGACTGCTCAACACCGTCAATAATGATATTAGCGGTTTTAGGAGCCATTTTCATCAGGCCCTTAAGAGCATCGGTGGTCTTGCCCTTGGATCTGGCTTCAAGCATCTTACCTACGGTAATAAGAGTGAGTATCATTGCAGAAGACTCAAAGTACAGGTTGTGCAGAGCGTGGAAAGCCATGTCCAAATTTCCGTCCATCATGTACTGGCTCATTACGAACATCTCGTATAAACTCCATACAAAGCCGGAACCGGAACCGAGAGCAACAAGAGTATCCATATTGGGAGCTCTGTTGATTATGCCTTTAAATCCGCTTATAAAGAACTTCTGGTTAATTACCATTACAATAACAGTAAGAGTAATTTCTGCCAGCGCAATGGTCATGGGGTTTGCAGCCATTTTTTCAGGCAGGGGCCAGCCCCACATAACATGACCCATTGTGATGTACATAAGAACAAAAAGAAATCCCAGTGAAGAGAAAAGTCTTTTCTTCATTTTAGGGGTTTCGGTGTCTTTAAGTGCATCCTCATCGGCAGAAGCAGAGCTTGCCTGAGAATCTGCGCCTTTTACCTTACAGCCATATCCTGCATTGGTAACAGCTGCAATAACATCAGCGTCGGATGCAGTACCCTCAACGCCCATAGAGTTAGTCAGAAGACTTACGGATACAGATGTAACACCTGAAACCGCAGCAACTGCTTTTTCAACTCTTGCCGAACATGCCGCACAGCTCATGCCGGTAACATTAAACTGTTTCATTATTAACCTCCCTTTGAAATTATAAAATATAATCCGGAGAGCTTATTTCATAAGCTTCTGGATAGTGGCAAGCAGCTCGTCCACTGTTTCTTCCTTACCTGCTTTTATATCATTCACAACACAGCTTTTGATATGGCTTGCAAGCAGTTCCTTGCTGAAAGCATTAAGTGCAGCATTGGCAGCAGCCACCTGAGAAAGAATATCGGGACAGTATGCGCTCTTTTCCAGCATACCTTTAATTCCTCTGATCTGTCCTTCAATTCTGTTAAGACGGTTCATCAGTTTCTTGTATTCCTCAGGACTTCTGACTTTTTTTCTCTCGCAGCAACAGTTTTCGTTCATATTTACACCACCTTTTTTCTACGGCGATTATATACCCCCCGGGGGTATATGTCAAGTATAAAAAAATGCTGTACTCTTTTGAGTACAGCATTTAAATTTAACTTAGTCTTCGAACCAGTTGATGACGTGGCGGGGGCAGATATCTGCGCAGTGACCGCACTTGACGCACTTCTCGTGGTCAACAACAGGAAGGTTGTCAACCATGGTGATAGCGTCAGAAGGACACTCACGAACACACTTCTGGCAGGCGATACAGCCAAAGTCACAGATCTTCATGACCTTAGCACCCTTATCCTTGTTGGAGCAGGCGGTAATAACCTTCTGGCTTGCAGGGATAAGCTTGATAACGCTCTTGGGGCAGACATCGACACATGCGCCGCAGCCTACGCACTTGGAACGGTCAACCTTTGCAATACCGTCAACAATGTGCATTGCATCGAACTGGCAGACCTTGGTGCAGTTACCCATACCGATGCAGGCAAAGGTACAGGTCTTATTGCTCTTACCGCCGAAAATCATAGCGGCACGGCAGTCGATAGGACCGGAGTAGTTGAAGCGCTTTTCAGCATGGCCTTCAGAACCGGAGCACATAACCATGGCGACTTTTCTTTCGGAA
This sequence comes from Oscillospiraceae bacterium, assembly GCA_020025715.1. Taxonomy (GTDB): domain Bacteria; phylum Bacillota; class Clostridia; order Oscillospirales; family Oscillospiraceae; genus Limivicinus. The sequence continues at coordinate 2,446 of JAHHRQ010000025.1, forward strand.
GCACCGGCAGAAACACCCATGATCTTTGCAACCTTTTCAGCAGCCTCTGCACCACCGGCAACGCAGCGGTCAGGAGGAGCTTCACCCTTGGCAACAGCAGCGGCATAACCGTCGCAGCCGGGGTAACCGCAGCCACCACAGTTTGCACCTGCAAGGCACTCTCTGATTGCTTCCTGCTTGGGGTCTACATCAACGTGGAAGATCTTAGCAGCGAAAGCCAGAATAGCACCGAACAGAGCGCCCAGGGCACCGAGAACTAAAACAGCGTAAAGAATTAACATATCGTCTGGGCCTCCTTAAGAGAATATCTGCATACCGCTGAAGCCCATGAAGGCCAGAGCAAGCAGACCGGCGGAAACAAGGCAAATGGGGAAGCCCTCAAAGCACTTGGGGTACTCAGCAGTGTAGTCAACACGCTCACGAACACTTGCGAACAGAACGATAGCGAGCATGAAGCCGAGACCGCCGGTGATACCGTAAACGACAGACTCGATGAAGTTGTAGTTGTTCTGAACGTTCAGAAGAACAACACCGAGAACAGCGCAGTTAGTGGTTATAAGAGGGAGGTAAATACCGAGTGCAGAGTACAGGGAGGGGATGGACTTTTTAAGGAACATCTCAACGAACTGAACCAGAGCGGCAATTACCAGAATGAAGGTAAGGGTCTGAAGGAATTTCAGGTTAAGTGCCATCAGAACATACTCATTTATAACCCAGCAGATTGCGGATGCAAGACCCATAACGAATACAACTGCAAGACCCATACCGGTAGCAGTCTCTACCTTGCTGGAGCAGCCAAGGAAGGGGCAGCAGCCGAGGAACTGAGAGAAAATGAAGTTGTTTATAAGGATAGCTCCTAAGGAGATGGAAATAATATTAGTTAACATTATTCTTCTTCCTCCTTTTCAGCATTTTTAGCAGCAAGCTCTTTCATTTCTTTTTTCTTCTTGGATCTGGTGAGTGCAAACTGCATAACAGCAATGAGAACACCCAGAGTAAGGAAGCCGCCGAAAGGCAGGGTCAGGATGGAAGCACCGAAGTCAGCGGGGAAAAGCTGAATACCGGCACCGGTACCATCGAGGGTAAAACGGAAACCGTTGGCAATGTCAATAAGACCGCCGCCGAACTTACCGCTGCCCAGGAATTCTCTGACAACACACATAACAATCAGAACCAGAGTGTAACCAAGGCCCTGGAATACACCATCAAAGAAAGAAGCACCGACAGAGTTCTTCTGGCAGAAAGCTTCAGCTCTGCCGATGATGATGCAGTTAACAACAATCAGAGGAATGAAAACACCCAGTGCGGCACTAAGTGCGGGAATGAAAGCCTGCAGCAGCAGGTCAACGATAGTAACGAAACCTGCGATAATAACAACGAAGATAGCCAGACGGATTTCGTTAGGAATTATCTTACGGATTGCGGAAATCGCAACGTTACAACAAGTGAGAATGATCAAAACGGAAAGGCCCATGCCCACACCGTTGAAGAGTGTGGTGGTAATTGCCATGGTGGCACACATACCAATGAGCTGAACCAAAACGGGGTTGTTGGTGATCAGGCCTTCCTTAAACTGCTTTTTAATATTCATATAGCCTTACCTCCTTAACCCAAAGCTTCAACGGCTCTGATAGCCGTTCCGGTAGCGTTAGCAACAGAACGGGAAGTGATGGTAGCACCGGCAAGAGCGTCTATATTACCGCCTGCCTTGGTGATAGCAACATTCTCATCCTCGCCAACGAACTGAGCACGCCAGTTAACACCGATTTCGGAGGTGCTGGCTGCGTTTGCACCAAGACCTGCGGTCTCAGCATGGGAGATGATGGAGATACCGGTGCACTTGTACTCATTGTCAACACCGACAGCCATGGTCAGCTTGCTCTGAGCGCCGGAGAAGGTGGTGGTTACAACGTAACCGGCACCGTTAGTGCACTTGTTAATACTGTCAACAGTGGGGAAGCTCTCTTTGTCGAACTCAACTTCCTCATATCCGTCAGACTGAAGAACAGCTGCATAAGCCTTCTCGGTTCTGATGCGCTGCTGCTCCTGAATACGGTCGAAGGTGAGCTCGTTTACAACACCCAGAATGCCTGCTACGATTGCGCAGACGAGGCACAGTATCAGGGTAAGTTTCAGGATTTTATTCATCTTTTAGCCTCCTTTGCTGCTTTCTCTGCCCACTCGGCTTTCATTGCGGCAGTCTGAGCAGCCTTCTCAGCTTTAATGGCATTCTTCTCAGCCTTCTTCTGTGCCTTCTCAGCAGCAATATCCTCCTTGGATACGCCGAACTGGTGGCGATGGAAAGCCTTATCGATTGCCCATGCGCAGAGGTTCATGATCAGGATAGCGTAGGAAACGCCTTCGGGGAAACCGCCGAAGTAACGGATAAGTACAGTGATAGCACCGCAGCCTACGCCGTAAAGGAGCTGACCGTTCAGGGTAACAGGGCTGGATGCGTAGTCGGTAGCCATGAAGAAAGCACCGAGCATCAGGCCGCCGGCCAGAACGTTATAAAGCATCCATTCTACATTGCTGAAGCCCTCACGGCCGAAGATCAGGGTGAGCAGAGCAACAGTGCCGATGTAGGAAACGGGGATGCGCCAGGAAATAACCTTGCGTGCGATCAGGTAGATGCCGCCGATCAGAAGAGCCAGTGCACTGATTTCACCAATGCAGCCGGGAATCTTACCGATGAACATGCTTCCGAAATCGTAGTAGGAAGGCATAACGCCGGTATCATAAAGCTCAGCCAGAGGAGTTGCCATGGTAACTCCGTCCACAACACCCTTAAGGGAATTGGGGACAGCATAACGGCCCATGATAAGAGCGTAGGAAGCAAGCAGGAATGCACGACCGGCAAGAGCAGGGTTAAGGAAGTTCTTACCGATGCCGCCGTAGAGCTGCTTAACAACAACAATAGCGAAGAAGGAGCCTATTACAGGAACCCACAGAGGGGTAGTAGGAGGCAGGGTGCAGGCGAGCAGAACACCTGTTACGCAGGCGGACAGGTCGCCGATGGTGTTGGTCTTCTTCATGAGCTTTCTGTAAGCCCACTCGAAGAACACAGCAGAAGCAACGGAAATTGCAACTACTGCAAGGGGATATGCGCCGAACTGCCATACTGCAACAATAAGAGCAGGGATCAGGGCGATAAGCACATCAAGCATGATGCGCTGGGTGTCATTATTGGTTCTGACCTGTGGCTGGAAGGCCACGTCCAAAACTATTCTCTCTTTATTCTCCATTATTTCTGAGCCTCCTTAGCTTCAGCCTCAGCCTTTGCCTTCTCGGCAGCAGCCTGAGCCTTTGCCTTCTCGACCTGAAGCATAACTTTAGTGGTCTTGAACGCATGGGTCAGGGGCATTCTGGCAGGGCAGTTGTAAGAACAGCTGCCGCACTCAAAGCAGTCTGTAATATGGTATTTTTCCATCATCTTGTAGTCTGCATTATGGTAGTACATGTACATAAATACAGGCTCCAGATTCATGGGGCATACAGTAATGCACTTACCGCAGCGGATGCAGGTGGGCTTCTCCACATGCTTGTCCTCTTCCTCAGTGAAGAACAGGACACCGGCAGTACCCTTAACAGTAGGAGCTGCAAAGTTGGTAGCGCAGATACCCATCATAGGTCCGCCCAGAACGATCTTGCGGGGAGTTCTGACGAAGCCGCCGCACTGTTCAGCCAGGTAGTCAAAAGGAGTACCTACACGAGTAAGACCGTTGACAGGAGCCTGAATTGCGCTGCCGCCGACGGTAACGATACGGTCAATAACGGGCTTGCCTTCGTAGCATGCCTGATAGATAGCATATGCGGTACGGGTGGAAACCACGTTGCATCCTACACCGGAGGGCAGACCGCCGGGCTTAACCTCACGGCCGGTAACGGCCTTGACCTGCATTTTCTCACCGCCCTGAGGGTACTTGACCTCTTCAGGTACGATTTCAATGCCGTACTTTGCGGGGTTGAGAGAGCTGAGCAGGTTGATAGCGTCCTGCTTATTCTTCTCAATGCCGTAGTAAGCCTTGTCAACACAGCTGGCTATTCTTACAAGTTCAATACCCTTTAAAAGCTGTTCGGGGTAGTTGAGCATGGTAAGATGGTCGCCGTTTAAGTAAGGCTCACACTCTGCACCGTTGATAATCAGCTTATCGACTTTGCCGATACCGCCTCTTATCTTGAATGCAGTGGGGAACATAGCGCCGCCCATACCGACGACGCCGGCTTCACGGATGCGCTCAAGAATAGCATCGGGATTTTTCAGTTGCTCTTCGGTCAGAGGAGCCATGTCTTCGCAGGGAGTATCCTTGTAATCGTTTTCGATGACTATTGACATGATCATGTCGCCCAGAGGATGGGGTCTGGGTTCAATAGCCACGACTTTACCGGATACGGAAGCGTGAACAGGCGCTGACACGGGTGCGGGATTTTCTCCGATCTTCTGACCCATCTTAACGTAGTCGCCCACTTCTACCAGAGGCTTACAGGGGGCGCCGATATGCTGGATCAGCGGAATAATGACCTGCGGGGGCGGGGCAATTACAGTCATAGGAACCTCAGGTGCCTTCATGTAATTAGGATGCACGCCGCCTTTGAACGTATGGGACATAAACTTCACCTCATATTTATTCAGCTTGGATTATTTTCGCATTAAAGTTTATCACAAACTTGCTGAAAATGCTACACAAAATAGCACTTTTTTCGTTATTTCTACGACAACTTATTAACAATCTTGTTATTTTTGTAACATTGGTATATTTCTTACCATTTTTTACCATTTATATTTCATTTTTTATTTTTGCTGCTATTTTTATTTTATCATTTTTCGAGTTAGAGTGCGTTAACTGCTCTCTTTGGTAAAAAATGTATCCATTGTCCGAAATTTTTTTGTCCGTTTTTCAGAAATTTAATCCCAATCAATACAAAAAGGCAGAACCGATTTTTTCTCGGCTCTGCCTTTTGTGCAATTTTATTTAAGTTCTGCTGCAATGGTATCGGCAAGTGCTTCCATCTCTGCAAGCTGTCCGTCTTTAACGGAGGAACGGATAGTGATATTCTCGCCTATGAACTCGGTGTTCTTCAAAGGAGCCAGAATATCTCTCATCTGCTTGCCGCTTGTAGGTGCCCATGATCCGTTTTCAAGTATGGCAATCTTTCTGCCCTGAAGGTTGTGGGCGGCAATGTCTCTGAGGAGATTTTCCATGGTAACAAAGACGCCTGCGTTATAGGTGGTGGCAGCGAAGATCAGATGGCTGCATCTGAAGGAGTCAGAAACTATGTAGCTTGCGGGAGTGACTGAGGTATCATACATTCTCACCTTTACTCCACGCTCTACGAGAAGGGTTGCCATAATGTTGGCGGCGTTCTCGGTGTGGCCGTAAACAGATGCGTAGGCAATCATTACGCTCTTTTCCTCGGGAGTATAGCTGCTCCAGAGCAGGTACTTTTCCAGATACTTGTCAAAATCCTTTCTCCATACAAAGCCGTGGAGGGGGCAGACAAGTTTAATATCCAGAGCTGATGCCTTCTTAAGCACAGCCTGAACCTGAGGGCCGTATTTACCGACGATGTTTGTGTAGTATCTTCTGGCCTCATCGATGTTCTCGGTGAAGAAATCGGTTTCATCTGCAAAGAGACGGCCGTTGAGAGCGCCGAAGGTGCCGAATGCGTCAGCAGAGAACAGAATACCGTCTGTCTTATCGTATGCCATCATAACCTCAGGCCAATGAACCATAGGAGCCATAACAAAGCTAAGCTCGTGGCGGCCGAAGCTTATGCTGTCCCCTTCTTTGACGATAATCATGTTTTCATCTATGTTCATGTCAAAATACTGAGCCAGCATGGTCTTAATCTTTGCGTTGCAGATTATCTTAACGCCGGGGTAGCGCAGTACCAGATCCTGAACAGTTGCAGCATGGTCAGGCTCCATGTGAGTAATTACAAGATAATCCAAATTTCTGCCGTTAAGGGCATAGGCAAGGTTTTCAAAAAATGTCTGAGAAACAGCCTTGTCAACTGTGTCGAAAAGTACAGTCTTTTCATCCAGCATAACATAAGAGTTGTAAGAAACACCGTCAGGCACTCCGTAAACTCCTTCAAAGCAGACAAGACGCCTGTCGTCAGCGCCGACCCATACCAAATCCTCTAAAACTTTTCTCGTGCAGTGCATGATGTCTCCCTTCTGCCGCAGATAATGCGGCAAAGAATATTATATTCCGGGTTTTTACGCCCCGTTAAAATTTAGTCTATCTGATGAAATTATAGTCCCTTAACTTTCAAGAAACTGTTGCAGGCGCAACAGCGCAGTATTATAATTGTATATATACTGCAAATAAAGAAGGAAATATTATGACTGAAAATCCCCTTTTTAAAGGCATTAGTCAAAGCAGCCTCAACGCAATGTTTGACTGCTTCAAACCTGAGTTTCGCAACTTCAAAAAAGGTGACACCATTCTGGTGTACTCTCAAACGCTTCAATACCTGTGTATTCTCATCAGCGGCAAAGCTCACCTCTACTGCATGGACAGCGACGGAGAGTATACTCTTCTGGAGCATTACGGACAGAACGACGTTTTCGGAGAAGTGTTCGCAATCCCAAATGCAGCCCTGGGATATGCTGTGGAGGCTGACAGCGACTGCCGGGTAATGTTCACCCGCTTTTCATGTATCTGCGGCCGGTGCCAGAATGCCTGTCAGCATCACACTCAGCTCACCCAGAACCTTTTCGAGCTGTCGGCAAAGAAAGCTCAGACCCTGTCGGTCAGAATAAACATGATAAGCAAGAAAACTCTCCGGCGAAAGCTCTGTGCATATTTTGAATACATGCAGGAAAAGCGGGGCAGCGACAGCTTTGAGATAGAAACCTCTCTTTCCCAGCTCGCAGGCTACCTGTGCGCCGACAGAAGCAGCATGATGAGAGAGCTGAAAAACATGTGTGATGAAGGACTTATAAATCGGGACGGAAGGAAAATTAAACTTATAAATCTACATTAAAGGGAGAAAAAATTATGGCAGACAAGAAAATATACAGCCCCGAGGGCAAAGTTGAATCCCCGGAAGTTATGAAGGATTACGAAAATGCTAAGATTTTCGATAAATTCAAAGTCGGCAGTCTGGGAGTTTATTACCGCGACACCTTAAAGCTCAAATTTCTGCCCTATGATTTCATTGAGCGCGCTTTCATAAGAATTCACGAAGCCAACGCCCGCACCTGCTGCGCCTGCAACAAGTACAGATATTACACCCTTGAATTTGTCCATGACGGAAAGGAATACGCAAACGTCATTTCCGAAAACGAAACTTTAATGGATGATGCCCTTGCCCTCATTCAGAAGCTTGCTCCTCAGGTGGCAATAGGTTTTGTTAAATAATTCATAACAGTATAAGCTCCCCCAATGGGGGAGCTTTTTTATATACCCATAATTTTAAAGAGACAGGAAACAAGGGCACAGATTATAATTCCCGCCGCCGTTGGCAGAAGCGCAGACAGAGCCGCCCATTTTGTGCTGCCTGTCTCTTTTTTTATGCTCAGGAGCGTTGTTGAACAGGGCCAGTGGAAAAGGGCAAACAATAAAAAGCACAGTGCAGTTTTAATCCCCCAGCCGTTTTGTATCAGCAGCGCTCGGATTTCTTCCAGTGTTCCCGGCTCTATAATACTGCTTCCGGCACTATATATCATTATTATAATAGGTAGGACTATTTCATTTGCAGGCAGAGCAAGAATGAAAGCCAAAAGTATAACCCCGTCAAGCCCCATAAATCTTCCCAGCGGATCGAGAGCTCCGGCGCATATGCTTATAATGCTCTCCCCTCCTATGGAGATATTAGCGCAGAGATAGAGTATAGCTCCCGCCGGTGCTGCAACCGCCGCCGCTCTGCCAAGCACAAACAGCGTTCTGTCAAAAATGGAGCGTATAAGCACCTGCCCCACTCGGGGAGTTCTGTACGGGGGCATTTCCAGAATAAATGATGAGGGTTCTCCTTTTAAAGCAGTGCATGACAGAAGCTTTGTAGCTCCAAGGCTGAGAATAACCGACAGCACTATAAAAAGAGTGAGCATAAGGGCAGAGGCAAAGGCGGAGTATTTACCGCAGCCTATGACGAAAAACATGGATATAACCGCAATCAGCATGGGAAATCTGCCGTTGCATGGAACAAAGCTGTTTGTAAGAATAGCAAGCAGCCTCTCTCTTGGTGAATTTATTATTCTGCACCCAATAACTCCCGCCGCATTGCAGCCAAAGCCCATGCACATGGTAAGCGCCTGTTTTCCGCAGGCTTTGCACTTATGAAAGGCGTTATCCAGATTGTATGCAACTCTGGGCAGATACCCCGCATCTTCAAGAAGTGTAAAAAGCGGGAAAAAGATAGCCATAGGCGGCAGCATTACAGATACCACCCACGCCAGAACCCTGTAAACACCGTCAACCAGAAGGCAGCTTAGAAATTCCGGCATACGCAGCCACGAGAAAAATGCCCTTATTTCATCTTCCAGACCGAAAAGCAGCTTTGCCAGCATATCTGAGGGATAGTTCGCTCCTACTATTGTAATATAGAAGGTAAGCGCCAAAAGAAGCAGCATTACCGGATAGCCCACAAGCCTGCCGGTAAGGAGTCTGTCAAGCGCCCGATCTTTTTTCGTATATGTATCCTTATTAAATTTTATAACGCCTGCGGAAATGCGCTCGCTTTCCTTTACAATGCTTTCTGCCAGCATATCCCTGATTTTTTCATCGTCTATGCCTAACGCTCCGAGCCTCTCCCGCTCACATTCTGCGAGCTTTAAAAGTTCCCCTGCACAGCTCAGTCTGCCGTGGAGGAAAATATCAATCTTTTCCAGCAGTTCCTTTTCTCCCTCCAACAGTCTCAGACACAGCCAGCGGGGATTTAGTTTATACCGGCACAGCCTTTCCGCTTGCTGCATCATGCGGGAAACAGAACATTCCAGTTCATTCGGATACGGTACGGTTTTTTCTTTATTTTCGGGGCTGCACATCAGCTCATCCAGTGCTTTCAGGACTTTTTTCCGAGAGCTTTTATTTTTTGCCGTAATGCCGATTACAGGAACCCCAAGACACTCGGACAATTCCGGCAGATTAAGCTCTATCCCCTTTTTCTTTGCTTCGTCCATAAGGTTTACGCATACAAGCGTTCTGTAACCAAGCTCTCTTGTCTGCAAAACAAGATTTAAGTTTCTTTCAAGGCATGTGGCATCACATACAACTATAACCGCCTGAGATTTTCCAAAACAGATAAAATCTCTGGCGATCTCCTCCTCAGGTGAGCGTGAACTTAAAGAGTAAGCACCGGGAGTGTCTACAAGTTCATATCTGCCACCGCCGCATAAGCCTCTTGCGCTGGCAACGGTTTTCCCCGGCCAGTTTCCCGTGTGCTGGTGCATCCCGGTAAGGGAATTAAACACCGTGCTTTTCCCCACGTTTGGATTTCCTGCCAGTGCAATAACCTTTGGTTTTTCTTCACAATTATTCATTTTTCACCTCCGTATCCTCTTTAAGCAGCACTCCCCTGCTGTCCTCATCTCTCAATGCTATAACAGCGCCTTTTATAAAATAAGCTGCCGGATCTCCGCCGGGGCTTCTGCCTACACATTCGATCTCCGTTCCCTCTACAATGCCTATATCCTGCAATCGCCGCCGCATAGGTCCTTCTGTTTGCAGCCCCTCAACTACGGCTTTCCCGCCTACGCGCAGTTCATTGAGCTTCATTTCCTACCGCCTCCCCATTTAGTATATTTAACATATGGTCCATGTGTTATTGACTTATGGGAAATAAATTGTTAATATCAATTCGGATTGATTTTCGGGAGGTTTTAAAGCATGTATAAATTTAACCATTTCAATTTTAACGTTCTCGATATGGAGCGCAGCCTTAAATTTTACGATGAAGCTCTGGGTCTTAAGCCTGTAAAGGAAAAGGAAGGCCCCGACGGCAGTTTTAAGCTTATATTTGTAGGTGACGGTGAAAGCGATTTCACCCTTGAACTCACACTCTTAAAGGACAGAACCCAGCCCTACGATCTGGGTGAGGGAGAATTTCATCTCGCTTTTGCAGTAGATGACTTTGAAGCAGCTTACAAGAAGCACAAAGCAATGGGCTGTGTATGTCAGGACCCCGGAAAGATAAAAGCATACTTTATCGAAGACCCGGACGGCTACTGGATAGAGATAATCAGAAGTGCAAAGGCAAAGGCCGCTGAAAATCCCACTGAGCCTAAGGATTACCTTATCGTTGTCGATATGCAGAATGACTTCATTGACGGTGCGCTGGGCAGCAAGGAGGCTCAGGCCATAGTCCCCAACGTTATTGAGAAAATCAAAAACTTTGACGGTCGTGTGCTTTTCACCAGAGACACCCACGGCGAAAACTACATGGACACTCAGGAAGGCAGAAAGCTCCCTGTTCCCCACTGCATTAAAGGCACTGAGGGGTGGGAAATCAGAAAAGAGCTGGAAGAACTGCGCTGCGACCTTGCAATAGACAAGCCCACCTTCGGTTCCAGAGAGCTGGCTGAGCTTATATATAAGGAAAATGAGCTGCACCCCATAAAGAGTGTAACTTTAATAGGTCTCTGCACTGACATCTGCGTTATCTCAAACGCTATGCTCATTAAAGCATTTCTCCCCGAAATGCCGGTAATAGTTGATGCGTCCTGCTGCGCCGGTGTTACTCCCCAGAGTCACAATACCGCTCTTGAGGCCATGAAAATGTGCCAGATAGAGGTAATAAATCAGTAAGGAGAACAAACTTTGAAACTTATAATCGCATCCAATAACGCACACAAGCTTATAGAGATTAAAGCCATTTTAGGCTCTGTATTTGATGAAATACTCTCCATGAAAGAGGCGGGCATTGAACATGAAACCGTTGAGGACGGCAGCACTTTCATGGAAAACGCCGAGAAAAAGGCAAGAGAGATTGCAGAAATCTCCGGCTGCCCCGCTCTGGCAGATGACAGCGGACTGTCCGTTGACGCACTGGACGGCGCACCCGGCATTTACTCCGCCCGCTTCTCCGGTACTCACGGCGACGACAAGGCAAATAACCGCCTGCTGCTGGAAAAGCTTCAGGGAGTTGAAAATCGTTCCGCCCACTACACCTGCGCCATGGCTCTTATCTGGCCTGACGGCAGAAAAATAACTGCTGAGGGCTACCTTAATGGCAGAATAGGATTTGAGGAAAAGGGCGACAACGGTTTTGGATATGATCCTCTGTTCATAATTTCCGGCCTTGAAAAGACCGCAGCCGAGATAAGCGCTGAGGAAAAGAACAGCATCAGCCACCGTGCAAATGCACTGAAAGAACTGCTCTCCAAACTTTAAAACTTAATTTAAGACATAAAAAAATCTGTCCCCATTTAAGGGACAGATTTTTTATTTTTATAATCTTATTTAAGTTCTTCCGCTTCCTGTAACCACAAAGTTGAAACGGCATCGGAGGGCATCTGCCAGTCACCTCTGGGTGAAAAGCTGATTGAACCGACCTTGGGACCGTCGGGCAGGCAGGAGCGCTTGAACTGCTGGTTAAAGAAGCGGCGCAGGAATGTTCTAAGCCACTTCAAAATTGTCTCTCTGCTGTACATGCCCCGGAACGCATATTCCGCAAGGTGGAACACTCTTGCAGGGCCCGCTCCGGTTTTCAGCATATGGTAAAGGAAGAAATCGTGAAGCTCATAAGGGCCTACAATATCCTCGGTTTTTTGTGCAATGTCTCCCTTATCTCCGGGGATAAGCTCGGGAGAAATGGGGGTATCAAGAATGTCTTTCAGCACCTCTGCTGCTTCCGGCAGGTGCTGTGCCTCATACTCTATTACAGGTCTGAGCAGAGTTTTGGGAACGGAGGCATTCACGCCGTACATGGACATGTGGTCGCCGTTATAGGTGGCCCAGCCCAGTGCAAGCTCGGAAAGGTCGCCGGTACCGACTACAATGCCGTTGCACTTATTTGCCATATCCATAAGAACCTGTGTACGCTCTCTGGCCTGAGAGTTTTCAAAGGTCACATCCATATTGTCCTTGTCCTGTCCTATATCCTCAAAGTGGGCAAGAACGGACTTTGTAATATCAACGACCTTTAAATCAGCACCCAGAATTTCGCACAGCTTTTCCGCATTGCCTTTGGTGCGCTGGGTAGTTCCGAAGCAGGGCATGGTTACTGCAAGAATATCGCTCATGGGTCTGTTCAGCATTTTCATGCAGCGAACTGCTACCAGCAGCGCAAGAGTGCTGTCAAGGCCGCCGGATATACCCAGAACCAGCTTTTTGCAGTGGGTATGCTCAACTCTCCGCATAAGACCGTAGGACTGAATCTGTAAAATTTCCTCTACCCGCAGCTCCAGCTCTTCCCTGTCCTCAGGCACAAAGGGTTTAGGCATGTAATAGCGGGTAAGCTTTATATCCTGAATAGGCTGTGAGAAATAAACCCTGCGGCAGGGAGTGGTAACAGACTGGTCAAAGCTTGTATTTCTGTGGCGCTCGGCCTTAATCTTAAACAGGTCTATTTCCGTGGAAATCATTTCCTCATGGGAGAAGGGCAGCTTTTCAGCCAGCATCTTTCCCTTTTCGTAAATCATGCTGTGGCCGGAAAACACCATGTCCTGAGTGGATTCGCCCCAGCCGGCATTTGAATAAATATAACCGCAGACAAGTCTTGAAGATGCGGAGGAAACCAGCTTTCTTCTCACATCTGCTTTTCCGATAAGCTCGCTGGAGGCGGAAAGGTTTGCAATGACAGAAGCGCCGTCAAGGCAGAGATTGGTTGCAGGGGTGACAGGTGCCCAAAGGTCCTCGCAGATTTCAACTCCGAAGCTGAACGCATACATTTCCTTAGAGCAGAAAATTATATTTCTGCCGAAAGCTACGCTTTCACCGAAAAGTTCTATATTTTCAGGGCCGTTATAATCCATGCCGGAGGTGAAACGGCGCTTTTCGGAAAACTCACGGTAGTTAGGAAGAGAGGACTTGGGAACTACGCCCAGAATGTGACCGTCAAGGAGAACGGCGGCGCAGTTATAAAGCTTGTCCCCCGCTCTGAGGGGTAAACCAACAATAAGTATGGTGTACTTTCCTTTTGTGTAATCCCGCAGCTCTTTCAGTGCGTTTTTTGCCGCGTCAAGCAGCACCTCGGAATAAAAAAGGTCTCCGCAGCTATATGAAGTGAGGTGCAGTTCAGGCAAAACCAGAAGATTTGCGCCGATATTTATGGCTTTGTCATAACTTTCCATGGCGCTTTTAAGGTTGAAGCTGACATCCGCCACTCTAAGCGCCGGGCTTGCCGATGCGGCTTTAATAAATCCGTATTTCAATGAACTATCCTCCATGATTTCTATTTACTCTTAAAATGATAATACCCATCACCGCCGCTGTCAACACACTTTTGCCGCACTGCGGAATTTTCTGTTGTTTCCCATTTTAAGTTGGATAATCGTCTCTCATGGAATTGCTCTCTCAGCCCGTCAAAGTCCGTTATGGATAACTTTTCCGTTTTTCTGCAAATTCTATTCTTAGGTGCAGGCGGCGCAGATATGCCCATACAGTGTATTAAGCTTGTTGCCACAGCTCCATGGACGGTTTTGCAGGCGGAAATATATGAGTATGCATATCTTCTTCTGGCAACCCTTGGATATACCGGTATTATTCTTTTATGTTCAGCCCTTATACATTCAAACTTCGCTGTGCTTTTACTCAGTCCGGTGAAAAAGCCGGGCCCCTTAATAATTTTAGCATTTTCTCTGAATTGCAGTAATAAGCTTCAAATATTGCGAAAAATAAAGAGGCATGTGATTTATGCTTTGAAAAATGGCATTTTAAGTTCTATTCCCCCTTAAATCTCGGATAGCCCATTTTTCCCGTTGCTTGACAAGTTTCACAAGCTTTATTATTATAGTAGTTAATTCAAAGTTTAAATTAAGGAGTTATTATGAAAAAGATAACAGGAGAGTCCAAACTCAGTTTCTTCGAAGCCACAAGCATTATCATAGGACACGGCGTAGGCTCCGGCATACTTTCAGTTCCTTTCCTCGCCTCCCGTAACAGTTTCCGTGAAGTTTTGTGGATAATCGCTTTCTGCTACATTTTTAATTTGGTGCTTCACCTTATAATTGCCGAGCTTTCATATAATAATGACGGTGCCCAGTTTATAAGCTGCCTTGATGCAGAGCTGTTTTCAGGCAAAATCAAAAAGATTTTGACATGGCTCGCTTTCGGAATGCTGGGGCTTTCTGTTATATTTAATGTAAGCGCTTTTCTTACCGGCGCTGCCGCTGTTTTCCGCTCATGGTTCGGTCTGCCTGACTGGGCCGGTATGCTGATTTTCTATGTTATCGGTGCAGGCGTTGTGTTTATAGGCATGAAGCTTGTAGGTATATGCGAAAAGATTGCAGTCGGCTCCATGATCGGCGTTGTAGGTATTCTTTTTGTCGCCACCTTAATGTCTGATATGAGTCCTCTGCCCACCGGCTGGCACGGTATAAATAACGCTCTGGCTCTTTACAGCATGATTGCTTTTTCTCTTTCTGCCGTAATGTCCACCCCTCAGGTTGTAAAAGGTCTTGAAGGTGATATTAAGAAAATCCGCGGCTCCATTGCCGCCGGTCTTGCAATAAACGCAGGCCTTATCCTGCTCATTACCACCATGACTCTCCTCGGTGCCGGAACGGCAATAAGCGAAGACGGTGCTCTGGTTGACCTTGCAAAGCACCTTGGCGGCTGGGTCAGCATTATAGGCTATATCTTCACCCTTCTTGCTCTTGCCACTTCCTTCTGGGCAAACACCCTTAACCTTCGTGACATAGTACACGAGCAGACCAAGTGGGGTCTTAAGCTCAGCTGGTTATGTGCCTCCATTCCCTGCCTTGCTATCGCATTCTTCGGCCTTCAGAGCTTTGTGGGCTTTACCCGCTTTGCAAGTGTAATTCAGGTTGTAACAGGTATAGGCATAATCGTCGCCTACAACCTCTCCCGCAAGCGTGTGGGAACCTCCGAGCTTGTCGGGTCCTTAGGTAAACTTCCTTTCCAGATAATTGTAGCGCTCTGCACCCTGCTTGCCAGTGTCGGAGCAATGCTACCCGTAAAATAACGAGGTGAAAATCATGAAAAAATCTACCAAAATCGCAATTCCTCTTATAGCAGGTGTTGGCGCTGCGGCTCTGTTCACCGAGGAAATGTACAGACACATTTTCTGCCGCAACGGTTCCAAAATTCTCTCCCTGCTCACCGACTCCAAAGGTCACGAGACACCTTATTACCAGTACAAGGAAGAAGCTATTGAAAAATTCAAAGCTGTTCCCTGCGAAAAGTACACCATAAATTCTCAGCGCGGTGAAAAGCTCAGCGGATTTTACTATCCCAACGGCGCAAACGGCAAAAAGATTGTCTTTATAATCCACGGCTACCGCTCCGAGCATATCGACACCGCCTGCACCTTCTACGACTACTACAAGAGCCGCGGCATTGACATGTTCTGCTGCGACCATACCGCTCACGGTGAGAGCGGCGGCAACTTCATCGGCCTTGACTACTTTGAGTCTCAGGACTGCCTGAGCTGGGTACACTGGCTTATTAACAAGTTCGGTCCCGACACCGAAATTATTCTTCACGGCTTCTCCATGGGCGGCGCCACTGTTCTCCAGATGAGCAGCCACTGCCCCGACAATGTTAAGTTCATTGTTTCCGACAGCGGCTACATGAACCCCGAGACCTCAATCAAGCGTCAGTCCGGAATTATGTATCAGCCTATGAGACTTATTAACAAGGCTGTTGCAGGCTATGACCTTAAGGACATTGATGTTACAAAGAGCCTTGAAAAATCCACAAAGCCTATTCTCTTTGTTCACGGCTACGAGGACAGACTGGTTCCCTTTGAGGCAGGCCAGTATCTTTACAGCAACTACGAGGGCGAAAAGGACTGCCTGTTCTGTGAAAACACAAGACATGTGGAAAGTATTTACACTCACCCTGAGGAATACGCCGAGAAGCTTGACAGCTTTATCGAAAAGTACATGTAAATTAAATACAAAAACGGCACGATTAAATCGTGCCGTTTTTTAATGCTTAAATTCTTTTTTACTGAGGCAGAATTGTCATCTTGCCCGCCTTTTCCACATCCACTTTGGGATGGCGGTCGAAGAAGGCCAGAATTAGATCTGCCATTTCCGTGTCGTCCTCTTTTAATTTGGGACAGTCGCAGTAGCAGGAATAGCCGCCTGCACCGCTTGCACGGTAGCTGTTGAGACAGAGGGTAAATTTGTCATCGTTTTCCACATTTTTACCGTTAAACTTCAATTCTGCAAGACGGTTTCCCACAGGCTTACGAATATCAAAGACATATTCAATGCCTGCGTAATAGTCGTAGTTATAATGCTCAACCTTGGGCTTGAGGAAGGTTTCCGAAATTGCAATCTTTCCCTCGGCGTCCAGTTCAAAATATTCGGCGCTGCGCTCAAGTGCTGCCTTAAGCTTTGCACCTGTAATCTCCAGCACCACCATGGTGTTGGTGTAGGGGTATGCAGTCAGCACATCTCTGCGGCGCACCTTCTGTGGCAGACCGGAAATCTCATTTGCAAGGCTGGTGACGGAAATTTCCGCTCCTGTAGACTCCATCTGAACAGTATTAAAGAAGTCCGTAAGGGCACAGCCATTTGCCGCCATGCTCAAATGGTCGGAAGGCATAAGGGGTTTATTCATGTAGCCAACTACTGAGTCAAGCCACAGCTGTGCTCCCTCCTCCATATCACGGAAACGTTCAAGAAGCTGCTGGGGGCAGGTGCCGCCGGCGGGAATTGTCTCGCCGTTGATTTTCTTTATACCGTTTCCTACTTCGGCGGTAATTGAAATAAACTCACGTCCGGAGTCGATAGGCTGAACAATATAAGTTCCGTTATAAGTCTGTCCGTGGACGGACATATGCTGGTGACCGGTAAGGAGAATATCAAAATCCAACTCGTCGCAGATGCGGCAGGCAATGTTTTCGCTGCTTTGGCTGAGAACACGGCCTGTGGAAAGGTCACGCTCAAAGCCGCCGTGATATACGCATATTGTAATATCAACCTTATCCCGCATATCATCCAGAGCCGCTTTTGCAGCTGCAAGGGGGTTTGTAATGCTGTCAGTCCCCAGATGCTCGGGACGCTCCCAGACGTTTACATAGTCGGTAACTATTCCGGCAATACCAACTTTAAGTCCGTTTTCCAGAGTGTGCAGCTGCCATGGGAAGCGGGTTTTACCCTCTGCTGTTTTAATGTTTTCGCATATGCAGCGGGCATTAAGGGTCCCAAGATAGGACTCTAAATAGTCCATGCCGAAGTTGAAATCATGGTTTCCCAGAGTCACATAATCGTAACCGCAGGAATTCATAATTTCCGCAAAGGGCTTTGCTGTACCTATTGTATCATGCTGGTAAGCACCCAGAGGAGAGCCTTGGAGCAGGTCTCCTCCGTCAATTATCAAAGTGTTTCCGTCCTTTTCAAAGTGGTTTACACACTTGAAAAGGCCTATATCCTGTTCGCCGGGTTCACGGTAGCTGGTGGGGTAGATGTATCCGTGAATGTCTGAGGTGAAATAGATACGAAGGGTCTTCACCTGTTCCATAACTATTACCCCCTTGTAAGCTTTGAGCGAATCTTTGAAGAAATCCACTCTATTATAAGCACCAGAATGATAAGTCCCAGAAGAATGGAGCCGACCTCATTCCAGCGATATGCGCTCATTGCAAATATCAGCGGTGCACCGATACCGCCTGCACCTACAAGACCCAGAACGGTGGCATCTCTCAGGTTCATATCAAAGCGGTATATAAGAGTAGACATAAAATCAGGGAAAAGCTGGGGCAGAATACCGTAGCGGATTTTCTGAAAGGTGGTGCAGCCTGCTGCATCAAGGGATTCAAGAATACGCTTATCAAGGTCTTCAATGCTCTCAATGAACATCTTTGACACCATGCCGATAGAGCACAGAGACATGGTAAGCAGACCTGCAAAAGGTCCGGGGCCGGTAACTCTGATAAACATAAGGCCGTAGATAAATGCGGGGATAGTACGGATTGCGGCAATAAGGGTACGGCCGATAAGTGCCAGCGGCTTTGGCATAATGTTAGATGCAGAGAGGAAGGACAGCGGTACGGAAATTACAGCACCCACTATCGTACCTAAAAATGCAATGCACATAGTCTCAAGCAGCAGATAAGGCACACCGGCTTTTGCGGTTGTAAAGAGCAGCTTGGGGTCCGGATGAAAGATACCGGAAATGATGTTTCCTGCAACCTGCAAGCCCTTGCCGGAATTATCGGTAATTTTAACTGTGGAGCTGGACCATACAAGAATACATACTACCACAAGAGTGAGCACAAGCTTCAGTATCCATGTTTTAGGAGCATTCTCATAGGCCTTTTTAATCTTGTTTTCCATGTGAACGCCTCCTTTAGGTTAAATGCTTGCGGATCGTGTGGCTCAGCCACTCGATTGCAACAACGGTAATAAACAGAACAATAAGGATCATACCTACGCTGTCATATTCACGCCAGCCGATTTTTTCATTCATTATAAGTCCAAGGCCGCCGGCGCCCACATAGCCCAGAATAGATGCATAACGCACGTTACCTTCAAGGCAGAACAGGGAAACAGATATGTAAGTAGGCAGAACCTGAGGGAAAATAGCAGTTACAAAGGATTTGACACGGTTTGCACCCAGTGCTTCCATTGCCTGATAGGGGCCCATATCCACAGTTTCGATAAGCTCGAAAAGCTGCTTTCCTATGTAGGCAAAGGTAAAGACTGCTATTGCACAGGTACCTGCCATAGTGCCGAGGCCGAAGATGTAGGTTGCAATAAGAGCGCATACCAGAGTAGGCAGAGTACGAACAAGGCTGAGGAAAAGGCGGTCAACAAATACCACAACACGGTTAGATACAATGTTGCTTGCAGCGAGAACTGCAAAAGGAACCGCCAGAACAGCACCTACAAATGAGCCTAAAACAGACATTTTAATGGTATCCCACAGAGGCTGCCAGATTTTAGGCATGTAGCCTGTGTTAGGCGGGAACATTGCTTTCAGGATGTCAAAAAACTTACTGCCGTTTCTGCCTAAGATAGCAAAGTTAAAGCCGGTAATATGTACGGAAATAATGGTGCAGACCAGAAGAATGAGGAGTACAAGAGGCAGTCTTGTAAACTTTTCCTCTACTACCTTGCCGTTTGGCAGGGTGTATTTTTTCGGTCTGAAGATACGGTCGTAGAGCTTCATTCCGCTTCCTCCATTGCCCCTCCGTAAATGGCGTCCAGAACTGACTGATCCACAGCGTCGGAAGGTCCGTCGTATACGATCTCACCGGCACGAATACCGATAATACGGTCAGCGTACTCAAGAGCAAGCTCAACATGGTGTATATTAAGAAGAATGGAAATTCCCATTTCCTTATTTATACGCACAAAGTCCTCCATAACCTGCTTTGCGGTAACAGGGTCAAGAGCGGCAACAGGCTCGTCTGCCAGAATTATCTGGGGGTCCTGAGCCAGAGTTCTTGCAAGGGCAACACGCTGCTGCTGACCGCCGGAGAGCTGGTCGGCTCTGATGTATGCCTTATCCAGAATACCCACTTTATCCAGAGATTCAAGAGCCTTTATCTTGTCATCCTTGCGGAAGGCACCCAGAAGCACACGCCAGAAGGGCATTTCGGGCACACATGCGGAAAGCACGTTGCGAATAACGGTTGTACGGGACACAAGGTTGAAGGACTGGAAAACCATACCAATACCACGGCGGAACTGTCTCAGGGTTTTGCCCTTAAGCTCGCTTACATTGGTACCGTTTACTGTAAGAGTTCCTTCGCTTATATCGTGCATACGGTTCACAGAACGCAGAAGGGTGGACTTTCCTGCACCGGAACGGCCTATAATCGCCACGAACTCACCGTCTTTAATGGTGAGGTTGACGTCTTTAAGCCCCACAGTGCCGTTGGGATAAATCTTTGATACATGGTCGAACACGATCATGGCTATTTGCCTCTCTTTCTTATAATCGGGGCGCTGGGCGCCCTAAACCGGCTTCTTGTAAAAAGCTTTCAAGCCTTTTGCAGCCTTCGCTACCGAGCAGCCGGAAAAACGAACTTCGTTTTCTCTATTTTCACATAAATACGCTGTTTTATATGAAGATAGAAAAAACGCAGCCTCAGCCCAACAGCTCTCTACGTTTCAAAACCGCCCACAGCGGTTTTTTTATTTTTAAAAAATGGAGGGGAGGTTCCTCCGCCGCAGCGGATTGGAAGCGTCTCCCCTCCATGGGTTTTATTTACCGTGCGGGATTACTTGCTGAGCTCCTGAATGAGCTTCTGAGCAGCACGCTCGCTGTCGTAGTCAGCAGACTGTGCAACCTGATAGCCGTTGTGGCTGTAAATTGCGATAACTTCCTTACCCTCGGGAGTGTTGCCGATGTTGATGAAGGCATTCTGGAGAGCCTCGATCATATCAGCGTCCATAACGGGAGAGGATTTGCTGACGGAAATGGTGTCGTTGTAGATGGGAGAGGTTACGCCGATAACGTTGGTCTCTTCCCAGATGGAGCCTTCGCGGTTGAACTCGGTGTTCCATCTCTCAGCGTAGTCACGGCGAGCATCTGCGTAGGTGCAGAGAACGTCGATCTGGCCGGAAGCAAGGCGAGCAAAAGCGGAAGCGTAGGAATCAGCCTGAACAGCGCTGTTCAGATCGGTGATGCCCTTCTCGAAACGATCCTGCATCCACAGAGAGGGGTAAACGTAACCTGCAGGAGAGGAAACGCCCATGACGCTCCAGTTTGCGCTGTTGATGTCGTCCCAAGTCAGCTCCTCACCGGCGTTGACCTTAGCAGCAAGCTCCTGACCCTTTTCGGAGGGGCCTGCGATCATAAGAGCGCGGTAGGAAACAGCCTGATTCTCGGAAGCCTCGGTGAGCTGACCGTCGTTCCAGGACTTAGCATCGTCGAAGTCCTTGCTCAGACCGTCGCGGGTAGCAGTAAGGATAACATCTGCGCCGTCATCATAGAGAACGTAGGTGCTTCCGGGGATAAGACCGATGTCAGCGGTACCGGCGCTCAGTGCCTCACCGACAGCCTCAAAGGTGGTGCCGACGTTGATAACAACTTCGCCGATTTCGTAACCCTGATTGAGCATCTCAGCCTTGAGCAGCTCCTTCAGAGGCTCGGTAACGGTGATGATTTCATCAGGCTCACGGGAAGGAACAAAGTAAACGCTGAGAGTGTCAACGTGCTTTAATTCCTCATTAGTCTCTGCATCAGCAGGTGCCTCAGCATCGGTCTGAGCTTCGGCTTCGGGTGCAGGCTGCTCAGCAGGTGCCTTTTCGCCGCAGCCGATCAGAAGAGCTGCACACATAACTAATGCAAGTACAATGGATAATAACTTTTTCATAATGATCCTCCATTTTTTTATTATCAGAAACGGGAAAATTCGCGTTTTCAGTTAAATCTAACCGTCTCTAATATACATACTTACCCACCGGAACGCACTATGCGCCCGATTTCAACAATATTGTACCATATTACAAGAAAAAAATTTTCCTGTTTTTGTTACAATTTTCATAGTTTCTCTCCGCGGAAGTAACAGCCCATCAATTCCTCAAACGTCAGGATAACATGTCCGAAGAAATGATTGGGTAAATCTCCCACCAAAGACTGCTTTTCCTCGTCAATTACGAAGGTTAGATCTGATATATCTGCAAGGGTGGATGAACCACGTCTTGTAAAGCTCACTATCTTAAACCCGTGCTGGCGTGCGGTTTTAACATCGTTTATAAGCGGGGTTGTCTCACCGCTCTGGGAAATTGCAATCATAATTGAGGGCTCAATATTGGTCTGAGGGCCCAGATGATTTTCGTGAAATACCATGAAATCATAAAAATGCACCCTGTTAAACACCATAAAGCCGCAGACAGCCATGCGCTGAGCTATGTAATCTGCCACCACATCGGAAAAGCCCTTTCCGTCAACAAACATCTTCTGTTCCTTGAACCGGTTCAGATACTCGCAGAACTGTATTACCTGGGAATCGTCATAGTTATCCACAAGTTTCTTTAAAGAGTCAAAGCCCCGGCTGTCATTATTGCGCTGAACGTGCTGAGAAAGGTAGTAATACAGCTCACTGTATCCGTCAAAGCCTAATCTTTTGCACATATTTATAATAAATGTTGAAGAAACAAAATTTTCGTTTGCAATCTTCTGAATTCCAACACGTCTGCCGCCCCGCTCAATGTGGTGAATGATACTGGTAACAATCCGTGTTTCTTCTTCCGAAAGCATATTTGTAAAAAGATAATAATTCTGGCTCATAAGATAATCTCCGTAGTTCACATCGTCGCCGTAAGGCGCCATAAGTTTTCGTTGCAGAGTTCTCCTGCAGATTTTCGCCGTTCTTTCCTGTGTCTTAACGCGAAAAATCCGGTGCGGCTACTTATTATATACTATTTCGTCAAAATTCGCTACTATTATATA
>JAHHRQ010000026.1 GCA_020025715.1 Oscillospiraceae bacterium
AATCTCATAAAAGATATTCTTAAGCCGGAATACAGTGACATTGAGGGTTAAAACCTGCATATCCCTTTTACGGCTGCGGGAAAGAACGTTTTTCCTGCTTATACTGTCAATGTAGAAAGAAACAACCGCTCCTCTTTTGAGGGGCGGTTAATTTTTGCTCCACTACAAAAATTTTACCGGATTTTTCCTGAGGGCAAAAATACCTTGCTTGAATGTGGAAAGAAAAAACGGTATAATATTTATAAAGAGAGAATATATATGGCCGGTGTTTAAATCGGAAAGGGGAACACTATGAGTTTAGAAGAAGCCAGAGCGCAATATGCCTCCGCGCTTAAGGCCGGACGCAAGGCTTATAAAGAAAATATTCACAGGGGCAGATACCCCTATTTGCAGGACCTTGACGAAATTCTTGAAGGCTGCACCATTGCAGGACAAATGGGGCTGGGCCTTATTGAAATACCTACCGAAATGATTGCAGGCACTAAGACCAAGGGCCGTACTTCCGCCTTTGCCTCAAACTTTATGCCCCTGCTTTCGGAAAACTCCGAATTCGGTACAAAATGGATGCAGCTCTGCGCCGCCCACCTGAGCGATGAGGGCATAAGAGAGCCGGTGCGCTGCTATGAATATCTGGGAAGATTTTACGTGCAGGAGGGAAATAAGCGTGTAAGCGTTCTCAAAAGCTACGGTGCACCCAGTATTCCCGGCTATGTAACCAGACTTATTCCCGAATACTCCGACGATTACGAAATCCAGAGATATTACGAGTTCATGGATTATTATCAGAAAACAAAGCTCTATCAGGTGCGCTTTTCCCGCCCTGGCAGCTTTCCCAAGCTTCAGGCGGCTTTGGGCTATGAGGCCGACCATGTGTGGACAACGGAAGAGCAGAGAAATTTCTGCTCCGGCTTTTACAATTTCTCCCGTGCACTCGAAAAGCTGAAAGACGAAAATCTCAGCGTTACACGGGCAGATGTGCTGCTGGTGTGGCTGCTGGTATATCCCTTTGACAGTCTTAAATATATGCCTCAGGCGGAGCTTCTCAGCACTCTCCAGACTATCTGGCAGGATGTTAAGGCGCTTGATAAGGGCGGCCCCATTGAAGTGAATACCGACGATGAGGAAACCGAGGACTCCAGAAGCTTTATGGAAAAGCTTAAAGCCACCGTGTTTCCCACCCGTCTTAAAATTGCCTTCGTCCATGAGCTGCGGCCGGAAAACAGCAACTGGACTAAAGCCCATGAGGAAGGCCGCCGGAAGATGGAGGCATGTATGGGTGACAAGGTGGAAACCATGGTATACATGGGCGTCGGCAAGGGGGATATAGCAGAGTATGCAATGGAGGATGCGGCAAACCGAGGCGCACAGGTTATATTCACAACCACCGCTCCTCTTATAGCGCAGTGCCGCAAATTTGCAGCCCAGCACCCCAATGTTAAGGTGCTCAACTGCTCCGTTGCCATGGCCTACACAGGAGTCAGAACCTTTTACAGCCGCATTTACGAGGGTAAATTCATATCCGGCGCCATTGCCGGAGCCATGAGCCGCAATGACCATATAGGCTATTTGGCAAGCTACCCCATTTTCGGTGTGCCGGCGGGAATAAATGCCTTCGCGCTGGGGGCACAGCTCACAAACCCCAGAGCCAGAATTGACCTTAAATGGTCATGCGTACCCGGTAAACCTCTTGATGAGCTTAAAGCAAAGGGCCTTGATGTGGTTTCAACTCTGGATATTCCCGTTCCCGGCTGGGAAGAAGGCGATTGGGGAACCTTCCGCGTCCTGCCTGACGGCTCTACGGAGCTTCTGGCTTCACCATACTGGGATTGGGGTACATTCTATATTAAGCTTGTAAAAAGCATACTGGACGGCAGCTGGGACAGCCTCAACAGCAGCAAGGACAGCGAACACGCCGTCAACTACTGGTGGGGTATTGCAAGCGGCGTTATCGGCATTGAATATTCCGACGCTATTCCGCCCGGAGTTAAGGCGCTTGCTCTTATTTTGCAGGACTGCATTACAAACGACAGCATCAGACCTTTCCACCGCCCTGTAAAATCTCAGGACGGTACGGTTCGCAATGACGGAAGTAAATACTTTACCCATGAGGAAATTCTGAACATGGACTGGCTTTGCGATAACGTGGACGGATATATTCCGCCCTTTGAAGAACTGAACGAAAAGGGGCAGAATATTGCCCGCGTTCAGGGAATTTACAGAGACGATATTATTCCCGAAAAGGAGGGGGTCATTCTTTGAAGCTGCTTTTACTTTCAGATAAGGAGAGCCCGTTTCTGTGGGATTATTATAAGCCGGGAATGTTCAAAAACTACGACCTTATAATATCCTGCGGAGACCTGAAGCCGGATTACCTCAGCTTTATAGTCACCATGGCAAATGTGCCCCTTTTATATGTTCACGGCAACCATGACGGAAACTATGTTCAGACTCCCCCTGAGGGCTGCACAAATATCGAAGATAAAATCTATATCCACAACGGTGTGAGAATTCTCGGTCTGGGCGGAAGTCCCCACTACGGCGGTGTACCGCCCTACCAGTATTCCGAAAAAGCTATGCGGCGCAGAATTACAAAGCTGGCGCTTAAACTCAAATGGGCAGGAGGCGTTGATATTGTTGTAGCTCACGCTCCCGCGGCAGGCTACGGAGATGCGGACGATTATGCCCACAGAGGCTTTGAGTGCTTTAACGAGCTTATGGACAAGTATAATCCCAAGCTCTTTGTACACGGCCATGTACATATGAATTACGGCCGCAATATCCCCAGAGAGTTACAGCGCAAGGATACAAAAATCATAAACGCATATGAAAGGTATGAAACAGAGCTTTAAGCTCCGGAAAATACAGTCTGCATAGTGCGGCAGAAAGGAGAACATATAATGGAAAATACAGCACTTATAGTTATCGACATGCAGAGAGGCTTTATAAGCGAGAAGTCGAGCTGCTATATAAGAGGCGCAGCGGCTACGGTTCCCGCCTGCGCGGAGATGATAAAGGGATGCAGAGAGCAGAATATTCCCGTAGTATTCGTAAACCGCCTCTACCGTGAAAACGGAAGTGATGTGGAAAACACCAGACTTGAAGGCTGGCTCAGAGGGGGAAAGCCCATAAGCCCCAACTGCGATGATGAAATTTCCGCCGATATGCCGGAGGAATTTGAAACCCAGTCCGGAGATTACCTTGTGAAGAAGCCCCGCTTCTCCGCATTCTTCCAGACTGAGCTGGACATGCTTTTAAGACGCCTTGAAGTTAAAAACATTGTGCTTATCGGCACCACTACTCCCAACTGCATCCGCACCACCTGCTATGACGGCATTTCCCTTGATTATAATGTGGCCGTCATAAGCGACTGCACCTCCTCCGCCACCGATGAAATCCAGAAGGCAAACCTTATGGATATGGAAAATATAGGCGCTCAGGTCATGAGCAGCCATGAGTTTTTAAGCGGCGAGCGGAAGATAAGAGACTTGGCGGGATTAGCAAGAAAATACGTTCGGGGCTGAGCTTTAAGCGATTATGAATAACGGAGGGAAACCTCTGCCGATGGGGTGAAATGAGCCTGTCGGAAAATTGAAATCTAATAAAAGCGAGGGTCTGTCTTATAAAGACAGGCCCTCATTTTTTTTCGTCGCGCATCGGGGAAACTTTAACTGTTCAGAGCACTAAATTATTAAGAAAGTTTAATAATTGATTCACGCAAAATCGTTGATTTTTATATAGCGTCTGCTATAATCTAAGATAACAGTAACAGTTATAGTGCTGTGTGCGGAAAGAATATTAAAAAGAGAAAAAATACAAGGAGGTTTTTCATATGAAGAAAAGTACGAGACTTTTTGGCGCTCTTCTGGCGCTGGTGTTTGTGTTTGCCCTGCTTCCGGTGAGCGCATTTGCCGCAGAACCGGATGCCGTTCAGACTGAGCTGGCAGCCGAGACCGAACCTGCTCCCCAGCCTGAAACCGAACCTGCTCCTCAGCCTGAAACCGAGACTGACCCTCAGCCTGAAACTGAGCCTGCCGACAAGCCGGAGTTTGTAGCTACAACAAACGCAGCAGGTATACTTAAAAATGTGAAGGGCATGGAGTACAGAGTCGGAGAAACCGGCGAGTACAAAAATGCTGACTCCAACGAAATAGAAGTGAGATTTGAAGGCTTAGAGAGCAGCTACACCATCTATGTAAGAACCGGAGAGGGCGCAGAACCAATCAAGGTTGAAGTTGGCAGAATGCCTGAACCGGAAACATATTTTAAAGAAGCTGTTCCTCCTACTACTAAAGGCGGAAATGACGGAAAAATTATTCTTACACAAAAGGTTAAACTGGAATTTGGAGTCTCACTCGATAAATTAGAGCCTATAAATGAAAAGGAAATTACCGGCCTTGAACCCGGTATATATTACATTTACACTGCTCCGGAAGGCAGTAACCTTGGTTCTGCTTCGTCACTGATGATACCGGTTCCTGACTATGATCCGGTAACTGTGTCTTTTGAGCACGGAGACCATGGTGAAGGCACAATGGATTCAGTGACAATGCAGAAAGGAACTAAGTATAAGCTTCCTGAATGCACATTTACACCCGTAAATACCGACAAGGCCAAGTATGAGTTTGACGGATGGAAAGCAAACTCAAATGTGACTGCAAATGAAAACGGCGAATATGAAATGCTGGGCGACACTGTATTTACCGCTCAGTGGAAAGAAATTCCCGTAGAGCCTGAAAAGCCCGTTATGAAGGACATCACCCTTACTTACGACTACAATGACGGCTCAGGCAAGGGCAGCTCCGAAACCAAGACCGTTGAGGAAGGCAGCTCAGCCGAGTTTGTTCTTCCCGAAGCTCCCTATCAGAGAGACGAGCATGAGTTCGAGGGCTGGGAAATCGCCGGCAAGGTTTATAAAGCCGGTGAAACCGTATACAATACTATGGATGCTGCTGCAAAGGCAGTCTGGAAAGAGAGAGAGCCTCTCCATTACGTTCTCAGATTTGACCCCAACGGCGGCACCGGTGCTCCCGAAGCTCAGGACATGGGCATGAGCAAGCGCCGTGAGGTTCGCCTTACCGTTACCGATCAGGTTCCCACCAAGGAGGGCATGAAGTTCCTCGGATGGTCCCTCCACAAGGGTACAGAAGTTGTTCTCCAGCCCGGTGATGTGTGCCTGCTCAATGAGCAGTTCCCCGACCTTACCGTTTACGCTGTTTGGGTTGATCCTGCCGCAGCTCCCAAGACCGGCGATGAGAGCAATGCAGCCCTCTGGGCAAGCATTGCAGCCGTGTCCCTTATAGTTATTGCGGGCGCTGTGTTCTTCATTCTCAAAAAGAATAAGAAGGATGCAGAGGGTATTCAGGACGACCAGATCGACAATGCAGACGAGAACGATCATAACGACCAGATATAAAACACTGACCCGATATAAAATTTAATCGGCGGAGGCTTCCGAAAGGAGGCCTCCGTTTTTATATATTCTGTATAAGAAAATGTGAAATGCCGCTTTTTACCACTTTCCACGAAAGAAAACGGGGAGGAAAAGCGAAAAGGAAAAAATTTTTTAAAAAATAAAGGGAAATGCTTTTTCACGTCGTATATATAATATGAACGGTAGTATTCTGTAAACGGGAAAGGAGATGTTTACACATGTTCTGTCCGAGAATTGAAAGAGAAATGGCGGAGCGAAGCCTTATCTGCTCTTACGGTGTGCGGGCTGAGGAAAGCAAAGGACGGCTCACTCCTGAGCCTGAATGTAACATCCGCACATGCTTTCAGCGTGATGTTGACAGAATTACACACTCCAAATCCTTCCGCCGCCTTAAGCACAAAACTCAGGTCTTTTTGCAGCCTGTGGGCGACCACTACCGCACAAGACTTACCCACACCCTTGAGGTCACCCGTCTTGCAAGAACTGTGGCAAGAGCGCTGCACCTTAATGAGGATCTGGCGGAGGCCATTGCGCTGGGGCATGACTTAGGCCACACGCCTTTCGGTCACGCCGGAGAGCGGGCATTAAATGCCATTTATCCTCCCGGATTTAAGCACTATGAGCAGAGCCTCAGAGTGGTTGACCGGATGGAACGGGACGGCAGAGGGCTTAACCTGTGCTATGAGACAAGAATGGGAATTCTCCACCATACCCACGGCACCCCCGACGATACCAGAGAGGCGACCACCGTGCGGCTGTGCGACAGAATTGCCTATATAAACCATGATCTGGACGACTCTATCCGTGCGGGCATCGTGCGGGCGGAGGATGTGCCGGAAATTATCCGCCGCAACTGCGGCGAAAAAAACAGCCAGAGAATAGATTCAATCTTAACCGACCTTATTATAAACAGCAGCGACGGCACCCTTAAAATGTCGCCCGAAATGCAGGAAACCTTTGATTTCTTCCACAAGTACATGTATGAAGAAGTGTACCGAAACCCTATTGCCAAGGGAGAGGAGGACAAGGTGGAGGGTATTTTGAAAATGCTGTATGAGCACTACGTTTCAAAGCCCGATGACCTGCCGGAGGATTTCCGCAGCGTTATGGACACCGAGGGCGTAGAGCGGGCGGCGGTTGACTATATATCCGGCATGACCGACGGCTACGCAATGGAGAAATTCGACGAGATTTTCATTCCCTTTGTGTGGTCGGTAAAATGACTTTTTGAAAGGAGGAGCGCTTTGAAGTTTTCAGATGAATTTTTGGCAGAGCTTATAGAGAGAAACGATATAGTGGATGTGGTTTCCTCATACGTTACCCTCAATAAAAAAAGCGGCTCCTACATGTTCGGCCTTTGCCCTTTCCACAGCGAGAAAACCCCTTCCTTTTCCGTCACCCCCTCAAAGCAGATTTTCTACTGCTATTCCTGCCACAAGGGCGGAGATGTTATCCATTTTATAATGGAGGCGGAAAACCTCAGTTTCCCCGAAGCTGTGGAGTTTCTTGCAAAAAGAGTGGGTATGGAGATACCCAGAGAAGAACTTGATGAAAAATCAAAAAAACGGGCGGTGCTTTTAAAGCTCAATAAAGATGCCGCCAGATTTTTTAATACCCAGCTGAATTCTCCCCAGGGCGAGGGCGCAAGAGAATATATGTGCTCCCGCGGAATTTCCCACAGAGTTGCTACAAATTTCGGCCTTGGCTTTGCCCCAAACACATGGGACTCACTGCGCAGGGCTATGCGGGAAAAGGGCTACTCGGACTATGACATGTTCGAGGCGGGACTTTTAAAAAAAGGCCGCAACGGCGGCTTCTATGACGTTTTCCGAAACAGGCTGATGTTCCCGATTATAGATGTCAGAGGCGATGTTATCGGCTTTTCCGGAAGAATTCTGGACGACAGCGGGCCTAAATACATGAACAGCCCCGAAAGCATTGTTTACAACAAAAGCCGGAACTTATTCGGCTTAAATCTGGCAAAAAAATCAAAAGAGGAATACATAATACTTGTTGAGGGAAATATAGACGTAGTATCCCTGCATCAGGCCGGATTCGACTCCGCGGTTGCCTCTCTGGGTACTGCGCTGACCGCCGAGCAGGCGAGACTTATTTCCCACTATAAAAATCAGGTCATCATTGCCTACGACAGCGATACCGCCGGAGTGAGCGCGGCTAAAAGAGCCATAGGTATTCTGGAAAAGCTGGATGTTAAGGTAAAGGTGCTGAGAATGGAAGGCGCAAAAGACCCGGATGAATACATCAAGAAGAAAGGGCCGGACGCTTTCCGCCAGTTACTCACAGGCTCTGAAAATCAGGTCGATTACAGACTGAGGACAGTGCTTGAAAAATATGATTTAAGCATAGACGAGCAGAAGGTGGAATTTTTAAAAGAAGCCACCGACCTGCTTGCAAATCTTCCCGGCTCCGCCGAGAGGCAGGTTTACGCCATGCGTGTTGCAGCTATGACGGGCCTTAAAAACGACGCTGTTATTAACGAAGTGGAACGGCGGCGGAAAAAGCTTCTCAGCTGGAACAGGAAAAAGTTTGAAAAGGAGCAGGCCAGACCCGTAAATCAGATGCAGCCTGAGGACAAGGCCCTCCGCTACGAAAACCCCCGGTCGGCAGTTGCCGAGGAGGGGATAATAAGGCTTCTGTATCTGGACCCGGCGCTGGCGCAGACTCAGGGACTTCCGAAACCTGAGGAATTCAGCTCCGAAACGCTGAGACGGATATATGCACTTATGCGGGAGAGAATAGATCGGGGCGAGCAGCTCAGTAATGCCGCTCTCAGCGCCCGTCTCTCCTCATCCGAGATGTCACTTCTGGTGAGTATTCTGCAAAGGCCTGAAGATCTTTCTATGGGCAGTACAGCTCTCCGGGATTACATAAATAGAATTCACGAACAGAATGAGCTTAAAACGGAGACTCTCGATTTGCGGGAGCTGACGGAAAAGCTCAGAAAGAAGAAAGGGGTATAAAGGTAAATATGGCTGAAGAACATAGATTTACCAATGCGGAACTGAAAATGATGGCGGACGAGCTGCTGAAAGCAGCAGACGAAAAAGAAGCAGCAGAACGTCCGGCAGGGGAGAAGAAAAAACCCGCCGCCAAGACCGCTAAAAAGAAAACCGCAAAGAAAAAAGAAACTCCCGAGGAAAACGCAAAGCCGGTTGAAATCCGCCTTGCAGAGCTGCTCCAGAAGGGTAAAAAAGCCGGCAGACTTTCCACCAAGGATCTGGAATGTCTGGAAGAAATGAACCTCGACAGCGAGCTTATGGACAAGTTCTATGAGGCTCTGGAGGCAAACGGCGTAGATATAGATGTAGTTTCAGCAGATGTGCTGCCTCCCATGGATGATGACAACATCTCCGAAAGCGAGCTTTCCCAGATTGAGGAAGTGAGCGAGGAGGAAATCAACAACACCGACGCTCTTATTGATAACTTCTCCACCGATGACCCTGTACGTATGTACCTTAAGGAAATCGGTAAGGTTCCCCTTCTCAATCCCGATGAGGAAATTGCCCTTGCTATCAGAATGGCAGACGGCGATGAGGAGGCAAAGCGCAGAATGACCGAGGCTAACCTCCGTCTGGTTGTCTCCATTGCAAAGCGTTATGTGGGCAGAGGTATGCTCTTCCTCGACCTTATTCAGGAGGGTAATCTGGGTCTTATTAAGGCTGTTGAAAAGTTTGACTACACCAAGGGCTACAAGTTCTCCACCTATGCTACATGGTGGATTCGTCAGGCTATCACCAGAGCCATTGCCGACCAGGCAAGAACCATAAGAATTCCCGTTCACATGGTTGAGACCATTAACAAGACTATCCGCGTTTCCCGTCAGCTTCTTCAGGAGCTGGGCCATGATCCCTCCGCAGAGGAAATTGCAGAGGAAATGGACATGCCTGTTGAAAAGGTGAGAGACATTCTGAAAATTGCACAGGAGCCTGTTTCCCTTGAAACTCCTATCGGTGAGGAAGAGGATTCCCACCTGGGCGACTTCATTCCCGACGAGGACGCATCCGAGCCTTCCGAGGCTGCCAGCTTCTCCCTGCTCCGCGAGCAGCTTGAAGAGGTGCTGGACACTCTGGCTCCCAGAGAGAAGAAGGTGCTGGAGCTTCGCTTCGGTATTGTTGACGGCCGCACCAGAACTCTGGAAGAGGTTGGTAAGGAATTTAACGTCACCAGAGAGCGTATCCGCCAGATTGAGGCCAAGGCTCTCCGTAAACTCCGTCATCCCAGCCGCTCCAAGAAGCTGAGAGACTTCTTAAGCTGATAATAATAAAAGCCCCGGAGCTGTGCTCCGGGGCTTGACTGCAAAAACAGAAGAAAGGCGAAATATGAAATACGATTTTACTACCATGCTTGACCGGCGGGGCAGAGATTCCATAGCTGCCGACGTTATTCCCTTTGATGGGGTAAAACCCGATGAGGGCTTTGAAGCCATTCCCATGTGGGTGGCAGATATGAGCTTTCCCACCGCGCCTCCGGTGCTTGAAGCCATTGAAGAGAGACTTAAATTCCCGTCCTTCGGCTACTTCCCTCTGAGCGACGAATATTTTGACAGCATAATTAAATGGCAGGAAAATAGAAACGGTATCAAGGGCCTTAAAAAAGAGCACATAGGATACGAAAACGGCGTTCTGGGCGGCCTCAGCTCTGCACTTCAGGCATTCACAACCCCCGGTGACAAAATCCTGCTCCACAGCCCTACATATGTCGGCTTTACCCATACCATAGAAGCCGCCGGCAGAAACATTGTCCACAGCCCTCTGGTAAGAGATGAAAAGGGCATCTGGCGCATGGACTTTGAGGATATGGACAGAAAGCTTAAGGAAAACAATATCCATTTTGCCGTTTTCTGCTCTCCCCACAACCCCACCGGCAGAGTGTGGGAAAAATGGGAAATCGAAAAGGCTCTGGAGGTCTATGCGCAGAACGACTGCATTGTTATCTCCGACGAAATCTGGTCAGACATCATTATGCCCGGCTACACCCACATTCCTACCCAGTCCGTATCTGAGGATGCCAAAAACCGTGTGATTGCCTTCTATGCTCCCTCCAAGACTTTCAGCCTTGCAGGTCTTGTGGGCTCCTACCACGTAATTTACAATAAATATCTCCGGGACAGACTGGTAAGACAGAGCACTATCAGCCACTATAACGAGCCTAACGTTCTTTCCGTTCACGCCCTTACAGGCGCATTCACCCCTGCGGGTGAGGAGTGGACAGATGAGATGTGCTCTGTTATTGACGAGAACCACCGCTTTGCCTGCGAGTTTATCGAAAAGAACTTCCCCGGTGTCCGTGTTATGCGGCCTCAGGGCACTTACATGCTGTTCCTTGACTGCGGCGACTGGTGCAGAGAGCACAATGTCACCATTACCGAGCTTCAGCACAGAGGTATAAAGTGCGGCGTTATCTGGCAGAACGGCGAGGACTTTATCTGGCCCGACTCCATACGTATGAATCTGGCTCTCCCAACCGAAAAGCTTAAAGAAGCTATGGAGAGACTTAAAAAGTACGCATTTATATAAAAAGAAAAACGGCGGAAAATTCCGCCGTTTTTTTATATAAGTTTTCCTAAGGTTTCAATAGTGTCAGCGTAGCCCAGATCCCTGTAAACCTCAAGCTTGGGGGTTGAAAAGTTCATGGTGTCGGCACCGGGAGACTTTTCAATTACCTTGCTGGGGCGAAGAGATATATACTGTACGCCCTCTTTCATATAACGGGGGTCTGCGTGGTCGTCAGGGTCAATGTAGTTTATAAGCACCACTTCTGCATCCTCATTATAAAGAGGCTTTAAAGGAGTTTTATCAGGGGGAGCGGGGGAGGCACATATAGTGGGGATAACGCCGCCGTCTAAATAGTGATAACCTTTATATTCAGCAGGAGGATAGAGGAAAGGCACACTGCCGCTGGCAGCGATTAAAAGCCGCTGGTCGTCAGGGGGCAGCTCCTTTAAGCTGAAATACTCCGGTTCTTCCTTTTCCAGATTATAGCAGCAGGCATAAAGTCTGGTTTGAAGCTTATTTAGCTTTTCATCGGTGGCAATTTCGGAAAGACGCTTTGAAAATTTATCCGTAATGCACTGACCGAAGCGGGGATTGGTGACGTATTCCTCAAAGCTCACCTTACCCTCTTTTACAAGTCTTTTACTCTCACGAACTGTTTTATCGCTCTGGACTATGGATGCGGCGAAAAGGCCGGGAAATTCCAGCAGGGAGTTATAAACAGCCTCCCAGCCGCAGGTGGCAAACAAAATGGCGTTTAGCGCACCCACGGAGCAGCCGGATATAGCCCCGATATTTCCCGCAAGACCGAGTTCTTCAATAGCCTTTAACATTCCGGCGTGATATGCACCCTTTGCACCGCCGCCGGAGAGCACAAGGGAAAGCTTTTTGTTCTTCAAATCCATATGGCAACACCTCGAAAAATAAGAAATTTATATAAGCACGCCCCGTCGGGGATATAAAAGACTCATAAAACCAGCAAGAGCCGGGACGACATCGTCCCGGCTCTTCCTGAAGTTTTACATCAGGCTATTTTATTTAGGGCCTGATTACTTGATGCCGTACTTCTTGTTGAACTTATCAACGCGGCCGCTGGTGTCAACCAGTTTCTGCTTGCCGGTGTAGAAGGGGTGGCACTTGGAGCAGATTTCTACGGTGATGTTGGGCTTGGTGGAGCCGGTCTCAATGACGGCACCGCAGGCACATCTGATAGTAGTCTGCTGGTAATTAGGATGAATACCTTTTTTCATTGTGTTTAACTCCTCATCATGTGCTGCTTTGATTGTGCTCACGGAGCATAGTTACAAAGCGCATCTTGAATTTTAACATAGCCATTGTAAAATTGCAAGTATTTTTAACTTTTTTAGCCGAAAATGTGAAACATTCTAAACGTTGACACTGAATTATCAAAGTGCTAAAATACCCCTTCGTTGAAAGTGATTAGGCCTTTCGGCGTATTCAATTTCAATTTTAGACATTTCATACAAAATAGAAAGGGAAAAATTATGGTAGCACAAATCTTTTCGGTCATTATTTTCCTCGTAATGTTCCTGATGATCGTATTGGAAGTATTTGAGCGCCACACCGTTACCCTGATGTGCGGACTGTGCACACTTGTTATAGTGTTCTGTTTCTGCATGCATGATTTCGGTGCGATAGTAGACACACTCAATATTCAATCGATCTTTACTCTTGATTTCTGGCACACCTCCGGCAGTGCCAACGAATCAAGCGGCATTAACTGGGCCACTATTATCTTCATCGCAGGCATGATGATTATGGTCGAGGGAATGGCAAGATCCGGTTTCTTCCGCTGGCTGTGCATGAAGCTGGCAAAACTGGTACGTTACAAGATGGTACCTGTATTCTTAGTGTTTATTACGATGAGTTTCGTCCTTTCAATGTTTATCGACAGCATCACTGTTATTCTCTTCCTTGCCGCCGCTACCATTGAACTCGCAAAGCTCCTCCGCTTTAACCCCGTCCCTATGCTTCTGGCGGAAATTTTCTGCGCAAATCTGGGCGGCTCGGCTACAATGTGCGGTGATCCCCCCAACATCATTATCGGTACTTCCCTTGGATATTCATTCTTCGATTTCCTTACCAATACCGGTCTTATTTCTCTTATTTCCTTTGCGGTGCTTATCCCTTACTTCCTTCTGGTATTCAGAAAGGATTTAAAGAGCGAGGCAACTGAGCAGGACATTGCAAATATGCCCGAACCCTCCAGCGCAATCGTAAATAAAAAGGATTTTATAATAAGCTGCTGCATATTCTTTATTGCAGTTATCCTTCTTGTCACCCACGCAAATACCGGCCTTACCGTTGCATTCATAGGCGTTTTTGTTTCAGCTCTCACTCTTATTGCAGCGGGCAGAAATATACCGGAGCTGATGAAGCGCTTTGACTACAAAACTCTGCTGTTCTTTATAGGCTTGTTTGTAGTTGTCGGCGGCCTTGAACAGACCGGCGTTCTGGAAATTGTGGCTCAATTCATTGAGCGCATCAGCGGAGGCAATCCCAAGCTTATGGTTGCAATTATCATATGGCTCTCCGCCTTTACCAGTGCCTTTGTTGATAACATTCCTTTTGCAGCAACTATGCTTCCTGTCATTAAGACCCTGTCCGCTACCGCAGGCGTGGATCTTGCAACTCTGGCATGGGCCCTTTCAATGGGAACAGATATAGGCGGCAACGCAACTCCTATCGGTGCATCTGCCAACGTTGTCGGTACAGCTGCCGCTGCCAAGGCAGGACATCCTGTCAGCTGGGGTAAATACTGCAAGTTTGCAGTTCCGGCAACAATTCTTGTTCTTATTATTAGCACGGTTTACATTTTTGTGGTATATTTATAATACCAAGATAAATCGAAGAAAGGATGTTGTTTTATGGGCAAACAGTTTGTAGTAGCTATTGGACGTGAATACGGAAGCGGCGGCCACGAGATAGCAGAGGCTTTGGCAAAACGGCTGGGTATTGGTTTTTACGATAAAACCATTCTGGAAAAAATCGCCGAGGAAAACAACGGAGAGATTGAAGAACTCCGCAAGTATGACGAAGCCCCCAAAAATGCTTTTCTTTCAAGGCGTATACTGGGTTATTCCAATTCACCGGAAGAAGTGGTTGCAAATCTGCAATTCGATTACATCCGTGAAAAGGTAAACAGCGGAGAATCCTTCGTAGTGGTCGGACGCTGCGCAGAGGTGGTACTTAAGGAATTTAAAAATCTGGTGTCCGTGTTCATTCTGGGCAATGAGGAGGATAAAATCGCCCGCATTGCAAGAATAGAGAACCTGAACCCTCAGGAAGCTAAAGACGCCATGGTTTACCACGACAAAAAGAGAAAATCCTACCACAACTACTATTCCAGCATTAAATGGGGCGATGCACGAGGCTATGACCTTTGCATTAACTCCTCAAAGCAGCCCTTTGATGAGACAGTCGATATGCTGGAATCTTATGTAAGAATGAGACTTGAGCTTATGTAAGAAACTGACTGAAAAAACATAAAGCGTAAAAAACGGAGTGTATCATTTTGATACACTCCGTTTTTCTGTTTAAAACTTGAGGGAAACTTCTTTTCCCGCACTGAGAAAATAAAGTACGCAGTCCTTTACCGGCTTTCCGCAAATTCTGGAGAGAGATTTTGCGTAAACCTCCATTTGACCGCGGTAGAATTCGGCACGCTCGGTGATGTCCTTTTCGGAAAACACCTTGTCGGTTTTGTAGTCGATAATGGTTATGGAACTTTCATCCTCAATAAAGCAGTCCACCACGCCCTGCATCAAAAGCCGCTCACCCTCGGCACCTGAAAACAGCTCGCCGCCGTCCCAGAGCAGGGAGAATTTAAACTCACGTTTAACATTGTCGGCACATTTCATCCGCTGTCCCAGCGGAGAGGCGAAAAGACCGGCAATGGCCTTTATATCCACCGCCTCTGCTTCACGGGGTGAGAGAAATTTTTCCCTTTCAAGCCTGCTCAGTTCCCCGGTAATTTCCTCCTCGGAGTCCGTCTTTCCGAAGTCCATGTATTGCAGCATAAGGTGGGTGGCGGTGCCGCGCTCGGTGCCGGTGAGGGGCTTATCCTTCTTTGCAAAGTCCGGCAGGGGGAAAGGAAACTTCCGGCGGGGAATGATGCTTTCCGCGTCCTCGTCCTTTTCCATTCGGCCTTTAAGCTCAGTGGCGGTGAGCTTTGAGGGCAGCTCTACAACCTCCTCATAGGGATAGGAAAAATCAAGACGGCGTTTAAGCTCGTTTAATGCGTCCTCATCTGCCTCGGCTTTAAGCTCCTCCGCTTCCTGAGCCTCTGCCTCAGTCTCCGGCTCGTAGGTTTTAACGGTAATGGTTTTCTGATTATCCGCAAGAGCAGCATACAGCGTCCAGTTAATAGGTGAGCTTTCAAGAGCCAGAATCTCAGCGCCCATAGGCAGGGAGGCAGTCTGTGCCGCCTCGGAAAGCACCTTGTCCGCATCCTTTACGGCGGCGCACATGAAAAGATACTCTTTGGCTCTGGTAAGGGCAACATATAAAATACGCAGCTCCTCGGAGAGATTTTCACGCTTAAGGCGGCGGGAAATGGCAATTCTCGAAAGGCCGGGGTATTCAAGCCGCCTGCCAAGGTCTGTAACTCTGGGCCCCAGACCAAGCTCGGGATGAATAAGTATCTTCTTTTTTAAATCCTCGGTGTTAAAATGACTGCCTAAATTTGCGGCAAAAATCACCGGAAACTCAAGACCCTTGGATTTGTGCATACTCATTATTCTTACGGCATTTTCTCCGCCGCCGACAGACACCACCGGCTCTGCCTCCTGCTCGCTCTTATTCTTAAGCCACAGCACGAAGCGGTGAAGCCCCTTAAAGCCGGAGCTTTCGTAGCCCTCGGAAAGCTTTTGCAGCTCCATTACTCTGGCCTGTCTCAGTGCGCCGTCACTCATGGCGCTGCAAATGGGGAGAATATTCAGCCGGTCGATAAGCTTCCACAGAAGCTCGGAGGCGGGAATATCTGCCGCCATTTCTCTGAAAGAATTGAGGGTTTCTACAAAGCAGCGGCACTTTTCGTCTTCCTCTGCGTGCTTTAAAAGGGCGGAATACATTTCTCCCTTCCGGCTGCTCACTCTTATAGCTGCAAGCTCGTCGCCGGTAAAGCCGAAGGCAGGGGAGGAGAGCACGGCTATGAGGGCTATATCCTGATGGGGATTATCTATAACCGCCAGCATGGATAAAAGGGTGGAGATTTCAACAGAGGTGAAAAAGCCTGCGCCCTGTCCCGCTTCTACCGGTATACCCATTGTCATAAGCTCCCGGCGGTATATGGGGGCGTTTTTGCTGTCGGAGCGGAGAAGAATTGCAATGTCCCTAAATTCCAGAGGTCTTGACTCGCCTCGCTCCGTTACCGTTGCACCCTCAGCCATGAGAGTGAGTATCTTTTTGCCTATCATTCTGGCTTCCATGGCCTTTTTATCCGGCGTTTCCTCCAAGGATGCCTTGGCAGGCAGATTTAAAAGCATGATCTCCGGCTTTTTAAAGTCGCCCTCGTAGCCGCCGCCGAATTTAAGGGCGGCGTTTTCATCGTAATCTATATCGCCCAGCTCTCTGGACATGCAGAGAGAAAAGACGGTGTTTACACCGGAGAGAACTTCCTTTCGGGAGCGGAAGTTTTCCCGCAGCATAATCCGGCGGGCCTCACCCTGTGCCGCCTTATCGTCATCCTTAAAGCTGAGATACTTTTCCGTAAATATTTCCGGCTCTGCAAGGCGGAAACGGTATATGGACTGCTTCACGTCGCCCACTAAGAAAAGGTTCTTTTCGTTTTTGGATACGGCTCTGAATATGGCGTCCTGCACACGGCTTACGTCCTGATATTCATCCACCATTATTTCCGTATAGCGGCGGGAAATCTGTTTTGCAAGGTCGGTGGGATTGCCGTCCTCGTCGGTGAGAAGCTGAGCTGCCATATGCTCCAAGTCATTATAGTCAACAAGGCTCTGCCGGCGCTTATCCTCGCCGTACTCCCTGTCAAGCTCAAGGCTCAGATTCAGCAGCGCTTCCATGGCGGGGGCACACTCTTTCATTTCCCTTAAAAGGGTTTCGGAATCGGCGCGGAAACTCTTATTTAAACCGTCAAGCTGCTTTTTGCACATTTCCCAGCGGGTCTTAAATGTGTCGGAGCGGCTTTTATATTCGTCCTTTATGCTCTGCTCGGTATTCTTTCCGAAGCGGGGGCTTTGATAGCGGGGGAATTTAATGGGCAGGGCATTTACGGCGCTGTCCCAGCCCTTTTCTGCGGCGGCAAGAAAAACATCCATTGCATCTCTTGCCTCATCAAAGGATTTTCCGCAGGAGTTTAAAAGCTTTTCATCGCCGTCCATGAGGGGAACAATATCCCCAAAACAGTCTTTCCAGAATTTAACAGTTTCTTTTGCTCCTGCCAGAATTTCTTTTCCCCACGGAGTTTCTTCAACAGAGGAAAAATCGGTGTGCAAAAGGGCAATCTGCTCCCGTGCCCATTTTTCCGGTCTGGCGTGGCTCTGCATCTGGGAATTAAGCTTTAACACCGCGTCA
Source organism: Oscillospiraceae bacterium (assembly GCA_020025715.1). Lineage (GTDB taxonomy): Bacteria > Bacillota > Clostridia > Oscillospirales > Oscillospiraceae > Limivicinus. Next base: position 17,506 of record JAHHRQ010000026.1, read on the forward strand.
CTCAGCCCTCTGTCGTCTCGGCCTGCGCCTACGGTGTCGGCAAGCATACGAAAACCGGGGCTTTCCTGCTCATAGCACTTTTCCAGAATACGCCCCAGAGCAGAGGCCTTCATGCTCTCCGCTCTGTCACTCTCCATAATCTTAAAGTCGGGAGAAATGCCTGCAAGCTGGCTGTTTTCCCGGAGTATTCCGGAACAGAAGCCGTGAATGGTGCTTATCTGAGCCTTTCGGCACAGCGCACTCTGACGGCGCAGTCTTTTATTCTGGGGGTCTTTTGCAAGGGCGGCGGACAGCTCGTCCATAATCCTGCCCTTTAATTCTCCGGCGGCAGCATTGGTAAAGGTGATAACCAGAAAACTGTCCACATCCACGGGGTGCTGTTCATCCTTTATATAGCCCATCAGCCGCTCGGTTAAAACCTTGGTTTTGCCGCTGCCTGCTCCGGCGGAGACAAGAACGGTGCTGTTTCTTGTTTCTATTGCACTTTTTTGGGCGTCTGTGGGGGTAAATTCACTCATCTTCTCCGCCTCCTTCCAGTATATCCCATACCTTTTTGTCGCTTAAACGGGGAATATAGCGGAGAGCTTCTCCGTTTTCTCCGTCGGCAAAGTGGCATGCTTCAAAATAATCGCAGTAGAGACATGCGTTTTCGCTCTGACTCCTGTAATATGGGTCGGCGGCGATTGCGCCTCCCCGGAGCTGCTCTGCCATTTCGCCTAAAAGCTCCTTTATATGGCGGGAGAGAATTCCCATGCGCTCGGCTGAGGCAAGCTTATCTTCATCCGGCTTGCCGTATCTGCCTCGGGCGGGGAAATAGAGCTTGTCATCGCCGTGCTCCCATGCCTCCATAACTTCTTCATCATTAAACACAAGGCCGCTGCGGCAGAGCTTTTTCCGCCGCTCGCCCTCCAGCTCCTCATCGCTTAAACAGGTGTCGGAGCTTAAAATCTCGTCTGATGCGGGAATGTACATAACGCCGCCGGGCATAAGCTCCATGCCGTAGCGCTGCTGTGCACCCTCGGTGAGAGTGAAGAGATAGAGAAGCATTTGCAGAGACATGCCGTAATACACATCACCCAGAGAGAATTTCTTCTTGCCTGTCTTGTAGTCTGCTACTCTCAGATACAGCTTACCGTCGTGCACCCAGCCGTCCACACGGTCGGCAACTCCGCTGAGACTGAAATCGTCCCCCAGCTCCATAGGCTTAACGCCCTGCGCGGATAAAATATCCAGCTCAAAATCTATTGGCTCAAAATCGGAGCGGCGCAGCTCCTCCGCCATATCAAGCACTATGCGCCGTGCATCGGCACATATTCTGTGGAAAAGATGCCGGAAGCGGGGGCTTTTTTCCCGAAAATCGTTAAGCTCACGGCTTATGAACATGGAAACGTACTTATCGCACAGCTGTTCCAGCGTTTCATTGCTTACCTTTTTAAAGCCGCCCATGGATTTAACATCCCTTGCGGTATTCTCCAAAAGATAGTGCATGAATGTGCCTATCTCCGGGGGCTTGAATTCTGCGGGGCGGTACGGCTTTGCTCTCAGGCCGTACTGGCAGAAGTAGGCATATTTGCAGGAATTGAATTTCTCTGCCCTTGAAGCGGTGAGCTTCATGGATTTGCCGTAAAGCTCCTCCACCGACAGGGGAGAAAGTCTGCCTCGCTGCATCTTTGAAGCAGAGCTTAAAAGGGCAAAGCTTCGGTTGTCTGCATCTTTAAAATACTGAGCTGCTGCCGCCGCTTTTCCGCTGCGGCTGTAAAATGAGTTTGCCGCAAGCTCTAAGGCAGGAGCGGGAGCGGACATGCGTACATCATCTATATCTACAATCTCAGGTTCTATTGAGAATATGGCTGCGGCTCTCCCGTAAATAAAGGCAGGCCGCAGGCTCTCGCCCTTATCATTATTTAAGGCCATGCACATACTCAGCCCCTCGGAAGGCAGACTGAGGCAGTTATATATTAAGGAAAATTCACGCCACAGCTCGGAACCGCCGCCGATTTCTATATCCAGCGTCAGCAGCTTTTCCAGCTCCTCGCCGGAAAACATACCGTCGCCGCTGTCGCTCTGGGGCAGTCTGTCGTCGCTGCATCCCAGAACTATAAGCTCTTTTATATGCCGCCGCCTCATGCGGTCAAATTCACCGGCGGAAACTCTGTCCAGTGAAACGGGAATACTGCCTACATCATATTTTGACAGCACCAGCTGGAACAGACGGCCGAATTCGGCGGTGTCCGCCTCCCGGTCACCCAGAACGGCGGCGCACTGCTCAATGGCGTTTATACATATATCCCACAGCTGGCGGTATTCCTGCCCAAGCTCCCCACGGCCTGTATTTTCCAGCGCGTCTGCCCGCTGCTCCATTTTTTCCGGAAGCTCCAGATCTGCTATAAACTGACTTAAAGCTACTGCCTGTTCCATGGCGGTGGAGGCATTGCGGCAGTTATGCTGGAAATTAAGCAGGGGCGCTGCAAGCTGCCGCCTTAAGGCGTTGATTCTTGCAAGCTTTTCCCGGCTTTCATCTGTTTCCTCTGCGCCGTAGCCGTCGGGGTGCTGCTGCCAGTCGTCCTCTCTGTGCCATGCGGCGCTTTTAAGCTGCCATTTATATATGTAGTCAGAGAGCATATCTCCGTCGGAAACGGAAAGGCCGGTAAGCCCGGTGCGGATATAGCTTATTACATCCTCAGTGTCCCAGCCCCGCTCTATAATATCGTAGGCAATGGAAATGAGAGCGGGCAGAGGCTTCTGGGAAAGAGAGCTTTTTCTGGCGGTATAAAGAGGCACTCCGTAAAGCTCAAAGCAGTTTTCAAGAGTTTCTCTGTAATCTTCAAAGCCTCTTACGGCGATTGCTATATCACGCCAGCGAAGGCCCTTATCCCGCACAAATTCCAGCGCCTTTGCCGCTGCGAATTCGCACTCCTCCGCAATGCTCTTTGCCTCAAAAAGGCGGATATTGGGGGCGTCGCTCTCAAATTTATCGTCAGAGTATAAAAACAGGTTGTCGTTTAAAAATCTAAGAGCCGGATCGCCGGAGCGCTGAGCCATAACTTCTGTTCTGACTTCAAAGCCGGCCTCATTGGCTATATGGATAAGCTTGCGGCATGAACGGCGGGACAGCTCAAAAATCTCGCTGTCTCCCGCCATGTCGTCAACCGTCATGCACACGCAAAGCTCTGCGCCCTGCGCCATGAGAGCTTCAAGTACCTGAAGCTCCTGATTTGTGAAGTCTATAAAGCCGTCAACGTAGATTTTAAGTCCGGCACCGTAGCCGTTTTCCTCCACCTGCTTTGCAAGCACTGTGAGGGCGTCCATAGGGTCAGCCCCTACATTATTAACTACTGCCTCATAACTTTCCAGAATCAGGGCAAGGTCTGTGAGCTTGTCTTTTAAAACTCCGTCGCAGCTTTCCGCGGCCTCACTGAGCTTTTCGGAGCTGACACAGGCGGTTTTTAACACGTCAACAGCTTTCAGCAAAGCCTCCTGAAGCTCTGCTCTCCGTCCGGCGGCAGTATAGAGTCGCAGTCTGGAGCTTATATTTTTAAGCGCCAGCGCCATGCACAAAAGCCGTCCGCCCTTATCCAGATATTTTGCCGCGCCTCCTCCGAAAAGAGAACGAAGCCTGCGGGCAAGGCCGGTAAAGCTCATTACCTCCGCATACAATGACAGACTGTCCCCGCAGCGGGAGCATAGCTCCCTTTCCGCTTCGTGGCTGTACTGTTCCGGGACTATAAGAAGGCTGCCTGCCTGCTTTAAGTCCACAGACTGCTTTATTTCATTTATAATGGCTGCGGTTTTACCCGCACCCGCTTTTCCTAACATAAGTCTGAGCATATAAGCCCCTCCATTCAAAATCCATTTTAACAGATGCGTTAAGGCAACACAAGAGCGGGAGCAATAAAGGAATTTATACGGAAGATGAGATATAGCGGCAGAATGGGTGCTGCTTATTTTGAATAAGACAAAAAGCCTTAAAATATGAACTTTTATAAAGCCGGGCTGCCCCGTTTATTAAGAAAAATTTAGAATTGCAAATCTTGACTAAAGAGCTGTATATGCTATACTGTATAAATGAAAACATAGATTTTCCGAAGCATCTGAAAAGGAAAATATTAAATGTACTAAAGAGCGAAAAAAGCGGATATTTTTTCTGCTCTGTAATAATTCAGGAGGGTTCTTGATGAGAAAAACTGCAAGAATTATTTGCCTTATTCTGGCGCTGATATTCATTCTCAGCCTTGCTCCTTTGAGTGCTCTGGCGGCTGAGCCTGGGGTACAGGAAAAGGCGGCTGATGCAAGCACTGAGGCCGGTATTGCCACCGTAAGTGATACGGAGGGAAATGCACCTGCACAGGAGACCACTGCTCCCTCAGCTGAGGAGAGCACTGTGCCCGACGCTCCTGCTGAAACCGCAGAAGAAACTCCCAAGCAGGAAGAAACTACCGCTCCCGAAGATAACAGCACAGAGCCTGCACAGCCTGAAGCTGTTACCAAGGAAGAAGCTGTGGCTCAGGTTGTAGGCGGAGATTACTATAAGACACTTCAGGAAGCTGTTGACAATGCAAACAACGGCGAAGTTGTGCTTATAAAGGATGTTGACATCCGCGGCGGCGGAATTCACGTCTCCGGCGATGTTATTCTTGACCTTGACGGCCATACCATTACAGCCGGCAACAGCGTAAATGAAAATATTACCGTTACCGGAATTCTGACCCTCTGCGACAGCAAAGAGACCGGTAAAATAGTTTCCGCCACTCCTTATGACAGTGCGCACGGTTCAGGTGTGGTGTGCGTTTCCGGCGAGAACGCAAAGTTCGTTATGAACAGCGGTACTATTGAAACTGTTTTTGCTGATGATGCACAGAACAAGGGCCAGTTTGCAGTTGTTCTCCTTGACGGCGCCGACATGGATATGGAAGGCGGCATAATAAATGCCGGCTGGTACGCCATAGCAGGCAACGGAATATACGATACTCAGGACACTGTTATAAACATATACGGCGGTGAGATGTATTCTAAGGCCGACTATGCGATTTATCTGCCCCAGTCCGGAACTACCGAAATTTTCAAGAACGAAGAGAAAAACACCGAGCCTACTATTCAGGGCGCTGCCGGCGGTATAGCCATACAGCGCGGAACTCTTAACATTTCCGCAGGCGTGATTACAAGCGACGGAACCGGAAATACAGGCGACGGGTCTGACGGAACAACCGGCCTTGCAAACGCCGCTGTAAACGTTGGCGCAAAGTACGGCGATGTTACCCTCAACATCACCGGCGGCAAATTCACCGCAAGCGGTGACGCAGTTTCTCTTATTAAAGGCGATCAGTATCACAACGGCGCTGTTACAGTGACCGGCGGTTCTTTCAGCTCCAATCCCTCCGAATTCGTTCCTTTCGGATATGAGGCAAGCGGAACAGAGAATAACTATACCGTAGGCCGTATTCAGAAGTTAGTCACCAAGGACGAAAACGGTGTAACCGTTGTTGACGGTATATTCACCGGCACCGAGCAGCCCTCACAGGCTGTTAGCACCGGAAACGAAATGAAGATTGCCTCTCATACTGCCAAGAGCATTGCCGATGCAGGCAAGGGCTTTGCTGCTGTAAACGGCAGCACCACTGTCACTTTTGACGCTGCTGCTATGAATAAAGCATCCGGTAAGGAAGTCAGCATAAGCATAAAAGATGCAGGAGCACTTGAGGGAGCAAAGGCGGCATATAGCTTTGAATTCAGCGCAAACGGTGAAAACCTTATGCCCGAAGGCGCTGAGGATAACGGAACCGTTACCGTCAGCATTGCAAAGCCTGCCGACGTTGTAAATCCTCAGGTCTGGTATGTTGTAAACGGTGTGTATGTTGAAAACATGAACGCAAAAGCAGAGGGCGAAACCCTCACCTTTACCGCAAACCACCTCTCTACCTACGCTGTAACCGACGGCAATCCTGCTGCCACAGCTATGGTAAAAATCGGAGATGTACATTACACTTCTTTTAAAGAAGCTATTGAGAATGTTAAGTCCGGCGAAACCATCACTCTTATTCGTAATGTTGAAAACGGAGATGCAGTTGCAGTTCTGGAAAGTGCAGACTTCACCATTGATTTTGCAGGCCGCAGCTACACTGTGAGCAATCCTGCCGAAGCTGCTCAGGGCTTCGTGATAGGCAGCAATGCCAAAGTAAGCATGAAAAACGGTACTGTCAGCGCAAATGCTGACGGTATCAAAGCAATAATTGAAAATAACGGAAACCTTAGCCTTGATAATATGGTAATTGAGGCCGGAAAGACTGCTGCTGTCAGCGCAAAAGCCGGCAAGGTAAGCATTGTTAATACCACCGTAAACGGCAGTATTGAGGGTGAGCCTGCAAACGTTGAGATTAAAAGCGGTGTGTTCTCCGCCGACCCTGCAAAATATGCAGCTCCCGATGCCACCGTTGCTAAAATTACAGACGACGGAAACGATAAATTCTATGTAGGCGAGGAAAACATTAAAAACGCTGCTGCCGGACTGGGCAAGGGCG
>JAHHRQ010000027.1 GCA_020025715.1 Oscillospiraceae bacterium
CTCGGTAAAATCAAGGAAGCTTTCGATAAAAACCATGAACTTGAAAATCTGCTTATGGATGACTACTTCTGCGGCGAGATTAAAAAGCTGGTTCCCGCATGGCGGGAGGCTGTTGCCTATGCAATTAAGGCAGGCGTTCCCGTACCTGCATTTGCAGCTGCTCTGAGCTACTTCGACGGCTGCACAACTGCAAGCCTTCCTGCAAACCTTCTGCAGGCTCAGCGTGACTATTTCGGTGCTCACACCTATGAGCGCATTGACAGACCCAGAGGCGAGGTTTTCCATACCAACTGGACAGGCTGCGGCGGTGATACCGCTTCCTCCACTTATAACGCATGAGGTGAGAAGATGAAAGTTGATCTTACTAACAAAGTTGCAGTAGTTACCGGCGCAGGCGGCGTGCTTTGCAGCCGTTTTGCAGTTGCACTTGCCGAAAGCGGTGCAAAGGTTGCGCTTTTAAACCGTACTCTTTCCAAGGCTCAGACTGTTGCTGATGAGATTAAGGCCAAAGGCGGCGAAGCCACTGCATTCCATGTGGATGTTATGGATAAAGAGAGCGTTATAAAAGCCCACGAAGAGGTTCTCTCCGTCTACGGAAAATGCGACATCTTAATTAACGGTGCCGGCGGAAATAACCCCATTGCCACCTGCGACGATGAATTCTTCTCTGAAGAGACTATGCTGGACCCGGACAAAAAGAGCTTCTTCGATTTAGGCGAAGATGGCTTTACAAAGGTATTCGGCCTTAACATTGTAGGCGTGCTTCTGCCTACTCAGGTTTTTGTAAAGGATATGGCAGAGCGCAAGAGCGGTGTTATTGTAAATATAAGCTCTATGAACGCCTTCACTCCCCTTACAAAGATTCCTGCATACTCAGCTGCAAAGTCTGCTGTTTCAAACTTCACCCAGTGGCTGGCTGTTCACTTTGCAAAGAGCGGTATCCGCTGCAATGCAATAGCCCCCGGATTTTTCTCCACTGCTCAGAATAAGGCACTTCTGTGGAATGAGGACGGAACTCCCACTGCCCGCACCGGCAAAATTCTCCGCAATACCCCCATGGATCGCTTCGGTGAGCCTGAGGAGCTGCTGGGAACTCTGCTGTGGCTCTGCGATGATTCTGCATCAGGCTTTGTAACCGGCGTCGTTGTACCTGTTGACGGCGGTTTCTCAGCATACAGCGGGGTATAAAATGGATATATTCAGATACGGAAAAGATGAAAACGGCCTCAGCAGAGAAGAAATCAAAGAGGCGCTTTTAGAGTCCATTAAAGGAAAAGAACTTAAAAATGTTCTGATTCTTCCTCCCGACTTTACCCGCTTTCATTCAAATGCCGGCTATATAACAAATGTCTATTACCACACCCTTATGGATATGGGCTGCAACGTGGACATTATGCCTGCTCTGGGAACACATGTTCCCGTTACAAAGGAACAGGCGGAAATTATGTTCGGCGATATTCCCTATGAAAAGTTTATTCCTCATAACTGGCGCACCGACGTTATAAAAATCGGTGAGGTGCCCAAGGAGTACATTGAGGAAATTACCGAAGGACTGTGGCACGAAAAAATAAACGTGGAGATTAACCGCCGGATTATGGATGAAAAGTATGACCTTATAATCTCCCCCGGTCAGGTGGTTCCTCACGAGGTTATCGGCATGGCCAACCACTCCAAGAACCTTTTTGTCGGTGTGGGCGGCAGCGACATGATAAATTCCTCCCATATGGTTGGCGCTGTTTACGGTATGGAACGGATGATGGGTAAAGACCATACTCCCGTGCGTAAGATCTTCGACTACGGCATGGAGCATTTTCTCAATGAAAGACCCATACTGTTCGTCCTTACAGTCTGCACCGCTCCCGGCGGAAATATCCATACCCACGGTCTCTTTATAGGCGAGGACAGAAAGTGCCTTGAGGCCGCTATCGCCCTTGCTCAGGAAAAGAATATAGACTTCGTGGAACACGGTATCAAAAAATGTGTTGTATACCTTGACCCCGGCGAATTCAAGAGCACCTGGCTTGGCAACAAGGCTGTCTACCGCACCAGAATGGCAATCGCCGACGGCGGTGAGCTTCTGATTCTCGCTCCAGGAGTGGAGAGATTCGGTGAGGACAGCGCAGTAGACGTGCTTATAAGAAAATATGGATATAAGGGCCGTTTAAATACTCTGGAGCAGTTCAATAAGCCTGAAAATCAGGATCTCAGAGACAATATGGGCGCTGCGGCTCATCTTATTCACGGCTCCTCCGACGGAAGATTCTCAATTACTTATGCAGTTAAGAACATAAGCCGTGAGGAAATTGAAAGCGTGGGCTTCAATTCTGCCGAGTACGATGAGATGGCAGCAAAATATGACCCTGCAAAGCTGAAATACGGCTATAATACAGTAGACGGCGAAGAGGTTTATTTTATCCCCAATCCGGCCCTCGGCCTTTGGATCAATAAGGAGAAATTCATATGAATACTTTCATGGATCAAAATTTTCTTCTCTCAACGGAGTTTGCGCAGGAGCTTTATCACGGCTATGCAGAAACTCAGCCGATTTTTGACTATCACAACCATCTGTCCCCCAAAGATATTGCGGAGCACCGCTGCTTCCATAACCTTGCAGAGCTGTGGCTGGAAACCGACCACTACAAGTGGCGTGCTCTTCGCGCCTGCGGAGTTGAAGAGCGCCTTGTAAGCGGTGATGCACCTGACTACGACAAGTTTATGGCATGGGCAAATGTGGTGCCTAAGCTTGTAGGCAGCCCTCTTTATCACTGGACTCATCTTGAACTGCAGAGATATTTCGGCATAAACGATATTCTCTGTCCCGAGACTGCTCCTGCAATCTGGGATAAGACCATTGAAATGATGAAAGGCCCCGGCTATGATGCCGTAAGCCTTCTGAAAAAGATGAATGTTAAGGTTCTCTGCACCACTGACGATCCTATTGACGATCTGCACTGGCACAAGGAAATTGCAGCCGACAGCAGTATTCCCTTTAAGGTTCTGCCTGCATTCAGACCCGACAAATACCTTACCGGTTCACCTAAGATTATAAGAGATAACTGCGGCAGACTGTGTGAAAAGTATGATTGCGACAATGTGAAAACAGCTCTTGCAAAGGCACTGGATTATTTCTGCGACATGGGTATCGTAGTAACCGACCACGGTTTTTCACGCTTTGACTACGGTGTGGATGACAGACTCACCGGTCTTCTGGATTTTCTCGGAAAAGAATATTCCCGCCGCAATGTGGTTATGCAGCTGCATATGGGACCCATTCGCAACAACTCCCCCAGACTTATGTCTGCAATAGGCCCTGACGCAGGCGGCGACAGTGTAGGCCTGTGCTGCAATCCCTTTGCGCTGTCCTCTTTCCTTTCAAAGCTTGAAAGTGAGGATGCTCTTCCAAAGACAATTCTCTATAACCTGAACCCCAACGACAATATGGTGCTTTCCACTATGGCAGGCAACTTTGCTCCTAAAGTGCAGTACGGAGCCGCATGGTGGTTTAACGACCAGCTCCGCGGCATGAGAGCTCAGATAGATGAGCTAATGGAGACAAATGCTCTCTCCTCTTCCGTGGGTATGCTTACAGACTCCCGCTCCTTCACCTCTTTTGTACGGCACGAATATTTCCGCCGTATACTCTGCGCAAAGCTGGGCGAGCTGGTTGAAGACGGTCTGTATCCCGCTGACATGGAAACTCTCGGCGGCATAGTTGCAGATGTCTGCTACAATAACGCAGCCCGCTTCTTTTCAAAAGATTAAAATCTAAATAAACAGCAAAATAAAAAACGCCCGGTTTCGGGCGTTTTTTTATTTGGGTTTCTGCTTTGAAAAGCTGTTCAGATATTCTTTCGGAGTGAGGCCGTATTCCTGCTTGAAGGCGCGGAAGAAATGATTATAGCTGCAAAAGCCTGCCTTGCAGTGTACCTCAATGGCCGAATAACCCTGCTCAAGATATTTTTTACAGATGTCCAGCCGTACCTTTACTATATATTTATGTACCGTCTGACCAGTTGCACGCTTAAACTCCTTTGAAAGAAAACTTCGGCTGACGTAAAACTCTTTTTCCAGTCTTTCAAGGCTCAGGTCCTCTGTAATATGGCTGTGAATAAACCTGAATACCTCATCAACAGAAAAGGTACTCCCCTTCTGGTGCACAAATTTATCCTGAGAGGCGCAGCTTCTCAGGACAAGGGCAGAAAACATTTTAACAGAACTCTCCTCCAGAAGGTCCGCACAATAGCTGTCCCGCTCCTTTTTTATACTCATCATCTGCCGCAGCAGATTTTTCATAAGCATAAGATTTTTGCTTCCGGGACGGATAACGGCAGTCCTGTACGGTGCAACCTCAAAGCCGATTCTAATATGTGTTTTGTCCGTGGAAATCTGATCCATAAGCGATGGTGGCAGAAGCAGCCACAGAAGGCTTGTACTTTTTCCCCGGCAGTTTAAAACGCAGCTTGTGCCGGGCTTACAGATAAGTATTTCCTCAGAGCTTATATCGTACACTTCCGAATCCATCTGAAAGTCTGAAATGCCGATTATTGTAAACAGCAGACCGTAGTTCAGCCCCGGAACCAGTCTGAGATGTCTTGTTCCCGTAAAGCTGAACTCCTGAATTGAGTAATCCATAGTCTCACCTGCCCCCAAGAAAGCCAAAATAAAATGCTTTTATCGTCAAATACGTTATATATACATAGTATAAATGTTATATGCTTATAGTATAAAACACTTTTTGATAGTATTCAACGTTTTTTTGAATATAAATAATTTCTTCTTGTAATATAATTTTAATCAGAGAAGCTGTTAAGACAGCAAATGGGAAGATTTAAGATTAAAGGAGGAAATTTCAAAGTGAAAACTAAAACTGAAAACGGTATACGCCCTTTTTCCATGCTGGATAAGCTGGGCTATACTCTCGGCGATCTGGGTTGCTGCTGTACAGAGCAGTTTCGAGGAATGTTCCTTTCAACATTCTACATCCTGATTCTCCAGATTAACCCCTATCATGTAGCAACCCTTCTTTTTATTACAAAGATCTGGGATGCCGTCAACGACCCTATTATCGGTGCAATCATCGATAGCCGCAAAGCTCCCAAGGGCAAGAAGTTTATTCCGTGGATACGAACCTTCTCGTTCCCAATGGCGGTGCTTTGTGTACTTGGTTTTGTGAATGTAAGTAACTGGGATTACGGTTTCAGACTTGCCTACATGTTCATAAGCTACGTTCTTTATGAAGCAATTTATACCTGCGTAAACGTCCCCTTCGGCACCCTCTCCAGCGTTATGACCGACGATGTCAAGCATCGTACCGCTCTGAGCCGTTACCGCAGCATGGGCGGAACAATATTCATGACCGTTATCGTTATGGTCGGACCGCTGGTGCTCTTCGTTGATAACCAGCCTGTTGCAGGCCGCTTCCTTATGATGTCTGCTATCTGCGCTCTGGTAGGTCTGCTCTGCCTGCAGATTACCTGCGTATGGTGCAAGGAGCGCGTAACTGTTCCCGTTGCCCCCAAGGGTGAAAAGATGAAGTACACTCAGGTTTTAAAGGAAATCTACAAGAACAAGGCTCTCGTGGGCGTTATGCTTTTCAGCCTTGCCGGTATGATCGGTGCATCCGTTGTTAACGGACTTAACACTTACCTCTTTAAAGATTACTTCGGAAATGTTAAACTCGGTGCTATTGCCGGTGCTCTCAGCACACTGTGGGCAATCATTGCATTTATTATCACCCAGCCTCTTGCAAACAAGTTCGGTAAAAAAGAATGGTGCTGCATGGGTGCAGGCTTTGCAGCAGTTGTATTTGCAATCATGTTCCTGTTCCCTGTACATAACCCCATGCTATTCATCATTGTAAACGGCATTTGCTTTTTGGGCGCTTCCGGTATGCAGGTTCTTGTATGGGCAATGGTCAACGATGCTATCGACTATCACGAGCTGCGTACAGGCGAGCGTAACGAAGGTATTGTATACTCCACTTACTCCTTCTTCCGTAAGCTCGCAGGTGCTGCTTCTGCCAGTCTTTCTGCAACTGTTCTGGGTGTTATCGGCTACAATCAGGCAGAAGGTGCAGTCCAGAGCGCGGAAGTTCTGGGTAAGCTCTGGAAATCCTACACCGGTATTTATGTTGTAGGTTATGCCGTTGCCGTACTGCTGCTGGCACTTATTTATCCCCTTGGCAAAAAGAAAACTCAGGAGATGCTGGATGAGCTTAAAGCCCGCCGCGCTGCCGCTGCTGCCGAGGAAACTACAGGAGAAATCTAATGAACACACTACAAGTCTCAATGAAAAACAGAAAGGGCCATACTCTCAGGGGTATTGCCACACTGCCCGATTCCCGTGGGGCTCACCCCTGCGTACTGCTGCTGCATGGCTTTACAGGTTCGGTTTCAGGCTACAAATATCTAAACACCCGTATTGCACGCCGTCTTGCGGAGGCAGGAATAGGCTGTGTGCGCTTTGACTTCTTCGGCTGCGGAGAGAGCGACGGAGAGTTTGAGGATATGAGTTTTACAGGCCTCTACGAAGATGCAGAGGATATGTTTAACTGGATGGCTCAACAGAGCTTTGCCGATAAGGAAAAGCTTTTCCTCTCAGGCCAGAGCCTCGGCGGCTATGTTGCCGCATCCACTGCTCCCAAGATTAAGCCCAGAGGACTTCTGCTCCTCTGCCCCGGCGGCGGAATGTGGTACGGTGCAAAGCCCAACGCAGATGCAGTTACTGCAAGCGGTAAGGACTTTGTGGATTTAGAGGGCCTGTGCTTTAAAATGAGCTTTAACTACGACATGGCAACTCATCCCGATCCCTACACCGAGGCCAAAGGCTATGAGGGTCCCTGCTTCATAGCAAGAGCCGCAGATGATAAGCTGGTGGATGAAAACTCCTTTAAGGCCTATGCCGCCTGCTACAATGCCCCCGAGCTGCTGACTACCGAAAACGGCGGCCATAACTTTGCATCCATTGATGCAAGGCAGGCAGTTACTGAATCAATGATTGAATTCATAAATAAAGTATTCTGAATTCTTTCCACTTCTTATATCCCCCGATGAGCTTTATGCTCACCGGGGGATTTTATTTAATAAAATCGGGAGACCCGCACTTTATGTGTAAGTCTCCCGGCTTGCTTTTAATATATTATAATAGTAGAAACTTCTTAATTTCCGGAAAGTTTCAGCTCGTCGAGCAGTGTACAGACATCATTAAGGTAAAGTGCGGACTACTGCTGCGCCGAAAGGCGTGAGGGCAAGCTTTGCCATTTTGAAGCACTGCATGCCGAAGGGAATTCCAACTATTGTGATACACAGCAAAAGCCCATTTACAACAGCTGACAGCGCCAGTGGTATTCCGCTGAATATAACCCAGAATACGTTTGCAATTACAGAAAGGGTGCCGCCCGCATAAACAATTTCTTTTCCAAATGGGAAAAAGGCAAGTGAGGCCAGCTTAAAGCACTGGCGTCCCACAGGAAGGCCCACTATTGTAATGCTCCATAATATGCCTGCAAATGTCCATGAAAGCCCTTGCCACAAACCGCCGAATATAAACCACAGGATATTTCCCAAAATACTCATATTAAAGCCCTCCTTTATGTTATAAGGACCGCAAAGCGTCCTAAAAACTTATCTTATTATTTATATTATAACATGGCTTTGGAACATGAAAACAAAAAATCTGTAAAGAAATTCCGGCGGCTGCGGTTTTAACGTGTATACTGTAAATAAGCTGCGCTATACCTCAGATACAGACTATATATGTGCTGAGCTTAAAAAGGATACAGGCTATTATCGAAGAAACCATATGCTATGAATACACAGAGCGTTATGAAAGTAATGAAGATTATCTTAAAACCGGCAGTTGCAATATAGATGGAAAAAACTGCAAGGCAAAAATAATCTGCCACAGGAGCAGACGCCGGGAAACTAAAATCATAAATAATAGTTAAACGGCAGCACCGGAATTTACGGTGCTGCCGTTTGCTGTTTTCATTTAGCTGCGGACTTCGATTATACTGAGCTGTGCGGCCTCGTACTCTGTTTCGTTGCATATAACATCTGTTATCTGTGCTACTGCCTCTTCGCTCAGGCCCTCAGAGGGTGCAGGCACCGCAACGGTCACGGCGTCGTTGCCTATGTAAACAACGCAGTCTGTAAAATTCTTTGCAAGCAGCAGATTTTCTATCTGGCTTTCCTTCATTGTGCAGGTGGCCATGGCAGCAATAGAATTCATTGCGCTGTCAATAGTCTCCTGAGATGCGGTTTCAGCGGTTGCGGCAGACTGTAAAAGCTGGAGGGCTTCATCTCTTGACACCTGCCGGGTAAGTCTTGCCTCGTCAAAGTATCCGGTCGGGCTGCTCATGGCCGCTCCTGCAAATTTTTCGTCCGCCTCCATCATTGCTGCATCCTCTGCCGAAACCATTTCCGCATCCGGATTCCCCCAGCGGTTATTGTATGACCAGTTAAGGGCAACTGCCGCACACACAAAAAGTAAAACCGCCATCATAGTAATATTACGTTTCCTGTTCTTCATTATTTTCCTGACTCCTCCCATTATTTAATCCGCAATTTTAAGTACAGTAATTTTATCTGAGCTAAAACCGGTATATGAACCTATCGCCTTAATTATGTCAAGGCGCACCTTTGCATTGTCCGCACCCTTGCAGACTACAACCACTCCGCTTTCAGACACAATCACTCTGGCCTCCCCCACCCCCTCGGTGCTGGAAAGAATTTGTTGAAAGACAGCGTCTTTATCCTGTGTGGCTGCTGAGTTTTTCGCTCCAGTGGGCAGAAGCATCAGCATTATTCCGATAATGAGTACAAGCAGCGGATATTTGAATTTCTGCAGATCTGCAAGTTTTCCCTTTATTTCACTCATTTTCGTCCCAATACTGCCTTTCCGGGGCTATGCCCAATTCTGAAGTTACGGTCTGGCCAAGGACTTTTTTCAGGTTTTCCCCGCCCGTGCAGGAAATTTTCACGGACGCAGGAACCCAAAGCCCCTCAGTGCTCCACTCAACATCAACTTTAACCTTATCCGCCTTCAAGCCAAGCTTTGTGGCTTTGTCCATAATATATGCTTCGTATTCCGACTGTATGACAAGGCGGTTAAGGCGGGAATTTATTTCTTCTCCCTCCAGTTTAAGGCTTTGTTCCCGCTCCTCCAGCTTTGCAAGCTCAAGGGCATATGAGGAAAAATCCATTTCCTTAATCGGAACAAGCACGCTGAGTATAAGTACAGCGGCGCAGAGCACGCTCATTACCTTTTTAACGCTGCCCTCAGGACTTATACTCAGCGCAGCACCGCACAGCAGAGACATGGCGCATAAGCCCCGTACTGAATTTTCCATCATAGATTTATCACCCTTATTCCGGACATTATGGATATAAAAAGCATAATTCCGCAACTGCCCAGAAGCCCCAAAAGCATAGCGGCTGCGTTTCCAATGCTGTTTAGGAGGCCTGAAATTCTGCCTCCCGGCATCATTTCCGCCGCAGCAGATACCGCCTTATATAAAAGCATTTTTACGCTCAGCACCGCAAAAGGCCCTGCACACATAGCGCAGACTGCAATTAAGCTGAACACGCCGGCAGAATTTTTTATAAGGGATGCCGAGGCAAGAACAACTGATGCGGCATCAGATACAATTCCGCCCACCACCGGCAGAGAATGAGAAATTACGGTTTTCGCAGTTTTCACTGCCATTACATCCGTACTGCCTGCAATAAGCCCGCTCATAGCTATGTAGCCGCTAAAACATATACAGATAATCGTCATAGCCCATGCAGCAAGGCTTTTGCAGAGCTTTGCACCTGACGTAAGCAGAGAATTATCAAATATAGCTGAGCTTAAAGACATTGCAAGATATGCGTATATGAGCGGGATTATGAAGTTTTTCGCTGCCGTCATAAAAAGCTCCATTGCCATACATGCCCCTGCATATTTCACCGTAGCAGAGCCTACTGCCCCGCAGGCGGCAGCGGCGGTAAATATAGCAGGCAAAGCCGCCCTTGAATAATCCGATAAGCGGTTTACCGCATTTATTGCCTGAGATATTATTCCGTCCATAGTCCCCGACAGCATGTACGCAACGGCGCAGCAGCCGACTATCTGAATATAATCCGGCACATTTCCGCCTGAACATATGGAAGCTCCTAAAGCGCAGAGAATTGAAACGGCAAGTATTGAAAGTATAAATTTAAGTTCTCCTCTCAATGCTGCAAGAGCTTTTTCTTTTATACCGGTAAGCATACGTTCAAATGCCCCCTGCACATCAAGTTCACCGTCCAGACTCAGCTTACCGCTTATCTTCTTTTCATCTTCATTGAGGGCATTTTCCACCTCATAAATCCCTGTCATATTCGCAAATTCTCTGTTTATGTCATCTGCGTATGCAGTAACGGCGAACAAAGGCAGAAGCAGGATAAAACACAAAAGCTTTTTCAAAGGAACCCACCTATCATTTTCAGAACACTCATAATAAGCGGCATTGCTATGCTCATGGCACATATACTCCCTGCAAGCTCAAGGGCCGAGCCTACCGCCGCCTGAGACGAGTCGCGGCACAAATCGGAGGAAAGCTTGGTAATTATTGCAACCGCAAGGCATTTCATCACCGGCGCTATAAAGGTTTCCGAGCCTCCGGCAATATTCTTTACCGTTTCGGACAGCTCCTTTATGCCTTTTGCAAATCCCATAGCCGCCGTCACGATAAGTGCCGCCACACAAGCGCCCAAAAGCATCGAAATCTCCGGATTTGATTTTTTAATTAAAAGCCCCACAGCCACAGCCATAAAAGCCGCAGCTGCCGATTTCATAATAAGCTCCATAGTTACAATCCGAAAAGGTTTTTGATGGTTACAAAAAGCTCACTTATTTTCTGAACCACTATCATAAGTACAACTACAAGGGCTGTTATGGTGGTCATAAGGGCCTGTTCGTCACGGCCTGAGCGCTGAAGCAGGATATTCAAAACCGAAACCAGTATTCCCACAGCGGCTATTTTAAAAATCAGGTCAACATCCATAGTAACTCCTATAAAAGTCCAAGTGCCAGCAGCATTGCTGCCGCAGCGCCTACTCCGAGCCCCAGCTTTCTTTCCTGCGGGTATGTGTTTCTTGCGTTTTCCAGACCTGTCCGCAAATAAGAATTGAGAGAATTCAGCGCTTCAAGCTGTCTCTCAACCTCACAGCGGCCAAGTACTTTTCCAAGGGCTGAAATCTGCCTCAGCTCCTCATTTTGCAGCATTGTGAAGCTTGTACCTATACTTTCATCCCAAAGCTCCGAAAACTCTTTTTCACCAAGCTGTGTAAAAGAGGTGCTCAGATTTTCAAAAAACATCTGTGCCGCCCCATTTGCCCGCTCTTTCAGTGCATCACACAGTTCAGGCAGAGAGCTTAGCTTTGTCTGTAAGTCTCCGCCCATTATTTCAAATGCCGCGCAAACATCTTCAAGGGCATTAAGTCTTCGCTTCTTTTCGACCGAGTAAATTATCCCTGAGAAAATCCCTGCAAAAATAATCAAAACCGCACCAATCCAGCGCATTTTATATCCTTTCCGCGGTATATTTTCTCTTTGTGCCGCTTCCGCTTATTGTAACAAGGTATTGAAACACTCCAAGGTCAATCAGTCGTCTGTAAAGCGGTCTCATGTATAGCTCGTCCTTTCGGTTTGCGTGAGCGCTTGCAAGAACGCCCACTCCGCAGCCGCATATCTGAGACAGTGCCGAAATGTCCCCCGCAGAGCTTATTTCATCCATGGCTATTATTTCTTCATTCATGCCTTTGAGCAGCATCATAGCTCCAGCAGCCTTAGGCGCAAAGGATATAAGGTCGGTGTGAGCGCCAAGATCAAACTGTACTCTTCCTCCCTCAGACGCCCCCAGCTCATTACGCTCGTCCAGAACGCCTATCCTGTAACCCGAATCTGAGAGCTTGCGTATTATCTCCCGCAGGGCCGTGGTCTTTCCGCCGCCGGGGCGGGAAATGAGAAGAGTATTTTTAAAGCCCCTGAAATACATTTCATCTATAAGGCTGTCGCAAGCCCCTTTACATTCTTTCGGAATTCTTATTGCCAGAGAGCTGAAATTTTTAAAGCCTTTAAGCTCCTTATTATGTATTATTGCCTCTCCGCATATGCCAACTCTAAGCCCCATAAAGCTTATATAACCCTCGCTCATTGCAGGAGCTGCCGCATGAAGTGAAGCTCCGGTTATCTTTTCAAGTATTCTTTCAATATCCCGCTCAGTCACCTCAGGGGCGCTGAGTTCCCGCTCTTTTCCGTTTATTAAGGCAGTAGGCTTTCTTCCCCGCCTCAGCCTGAATTCCTCAGGCGCTGCCTCTTTAAGCCTCTCTGCCCCCTGCCTTATCTCCGGCGGCAGCATGTACACCGCCCTGCTGAATGGATCCATATTATCACTTCCTGTGACTAATCTATGAGAACCAATTTGGAATTATTCTTGAAACTTCACCTCTACTGTGTTATTATTCTTTATAATAAATATATAAGCGTTTTGGAGGTTATCCCATGGAAATTAAGATTTTATACGGAGGACTGGCCCTTGTAGGTGGTTGGTTCTGGTTTTTTATGTTTGTAAGACAGTTCTTGTTTGACATAATGACAGCCTATCCCCTTATCGGCAGAATGAAAAAGCTGGATAAAGAGATAATCGCTGTCGGTGCTACCAGATATACCACCGTTTCTCTGATAGTTACCGCCTTTTTATCTGCTCTGGTCGCATTCCTCGTTCTGTATTTCAGCATTAAAAAGGGTGCAGCTTTCGTATACATAAACTTTATAGTCGGTGCAGTTATTGCTTTAATAATGTTCATCACCAAGCTCAGCTACCGCAACAAGCCTATGTTTGAAGCATTCTGCATTACTTACTACCGTTTTGTTCCTGACGATGAACTCCGTACTGCTATATACAACAAGAAGTTCAACCAGGTAAATTCCCGTCTCAGAGCAATGGGCTTTAAAGACACATTTATCCCCGAATTCAAATAAGAAGAAATTATCAAAACCCCGGATACGAAAATGTATCCGGGGTTTATTGCTGCAAAAGGCCTGCCGTCATGTTAAACAGACAGCAGGCCTTTTTAAGTTTATTTATTTTTCGGGCCAGGGTCTTAAATCGCTTTTGTTGACTATAAAAGCCCGCTTTGCGATTTCAGCCATAGGCGTATCGGAAAGCGAGTCGGAGTAAAAATCATCAACTACCGCATCGGGACACTCAAGTCTGAGACGTTTGACTTTTTCCGGCCCTTTGCAGTTTTCTCCGTCCATTATTCCGGTTTTCTTGTCTATCCTTGTTGCGATAAGCTTTACTTTCAGCATATCCGCAACAGGACGCAGCAGAAATTCAGGTGATGCGGAAATTATTATATCGTCGTCCTTTTTCTGTGCCAGATACCACTTTTCAATGCGGCAGCTTCTCTTTGCCCAAAACCGCTCTACATCTCCGTCAACGTCTTTGAGGTGCTTTAAGAAAACATAGGATTTTTCTTTTAAAGTGCGGAAATCTGTCTTTTTGAAAAGGTATTTTATACCGTAGTGGACAACATTCGGAACTGAGCACAGCATAGCCAGCGGATGATGACCAATGCAGTATAATGAAAACAACATGGAACTGTCGGGGTTAAAAATAGTTTTATCAAAATCGTAGCAATTCATATAAATTATTCAACGAAATAAACGTAGTTTTCCTTTCTTGTTTTCATTTCCGGCTCCTCATCCGGGTATCCGATTATGCAGCTTGCAACGCCGGCATATTTTCCCTCTATACCCCACTTTTTGAGAAGGGCTTTTCCTTCGGGTAGCTCAAACACAAGATCAAGCTTATTTATCCAGCATGTGCCAAGGCCTATTGCATGGGCTGCATTCATAAGGTTTCCCATAACCAGACTGCCGTCCTGAATTTTATAGGGGCTGTCTGCCTCTGCAAGTACAAGCAGCACAGCAGGCGCACCGTAATAGCCCTCTCCCTCGTTTCCTCTTACTTTTGCATTAAGATGAGAAAGAGTGCTGACATCCTCAGGATTTGTAACCGCCACAATAATGGCAGACTGGAGGTTTCTGCCGCTGGGAGCACAAACTCCGGCACTTATTACAGTCTGAAGTTCTTCTTTTGTGGGGCACTGAGCTTTATACTTTCTGATGCTTCTTCTGCTTTTTATTACTTCAACAGTCTCATTCATCCTCTTTCACCTTCTTTTCAGGCTTCAGAATTCTCATGGCGTTAAGCATAGAGAATATGGTTACGCCGGTTTCAACTCCGGCTGCAAAAACGATGGGGATAATACCGAATGCACCGAGGATGATAAGTGCAAGCTTTGCTGCTGTGGATGCCAGAATATTCACTCTGGCGATATTTGCGCTGAGTCTTGAAATCCCCATCATTTTGGGGAGCTTTGCAAGATTCTCGCTCATTATAACAACGTCGGCTGTATCAAAGGGAGTTTCTGCATCTATGGCTCCGATTGCAATTCCTATATTTGCTCTGAGAAGTGCTTCTCTGTCGTTTTCTGCATTTCCGACAAAGCCGAGACTTGAATGCTCACCCTTGGTTGCCATAAGGTACTCCACAGCCGCCACCTTGCCCTCAGGCATAAGCTCAGCCTTAACCATATCGAAGTTAAGGGAAGAAGCAAGAGTTCTTGAAACCGAGCGTACATCGCCTGTTAAAAGAACCATATTGCGTACACCCTGACGGCGCATAGACTCGATGGCATCAAAGGCGCCGGATTTAAGCTTATCGCTTACCAATATATAGCCCCAGTAAATTTCGTCCACCGCAACATGAATTGCAGCACCCGCTCTCTGAGGCACTCTGTAATGAATTTCATGCTCGTCCATAAGAGAAGCATTGCCTACATATACATGATGTCTTTTAACGTAAGCGCTTATACCTTTGCCGTGAAGCTCCTCGATTTCAACGGTTTCCCCCTCTGAAAGCTCGCTTAATTCTCCAACCTGTCTCAGTGCCTTTGCAACAGGGTGCTTGGAGTATCGCTCCGCCTCAGCAGCAGCATGTAAAAGCTGCTTTGTGCTTATTCCCTTTTCGGGGAATACAGCCGCAACGGAGTATTTTGCATCGGTTATTATACCGGTTTTATCAAAAACCATAATTTCGGTTCTTGAAAGGTTCTCCAGAACATCGGCATTTTCAATCTGAATTCCGTTTCTTGTGCTCTTAATCAGGCCGCTCATATAGGAAAGGGGCACAGAAACGCTAAGCGCACAGGGGCAGGCCATTATTAAAATAACAATGCCCCGCTCTATCCAGTCAGCCCAGCCGCCGTAGAATAAAGGCGGTATTACAGACAGCAGAACGGCAAGTAAAATGGCAGCGGGAGTAAAATATCTCACAAATCTGGATGCGTATATCTCCTGCTTTGCCTTTTTTCTGTTCGTATCCATAAGTCTGTCAACTATCTTAGTAAATGCAGACCGATCGTATTCTCTGGTAACTTCGATTTTAAGGTCGCGGCTGAGATTGCGGCAGCCGGAAAGGACGTTTGAACCGGCGGTAACATTGATAGGTGTCTTGTCGCCGGATATGAGCGAACTGTCAATAACACTCATTCCCTCAGTTACAACACCGTCAAGAGGAATGATTTCACCGGGAGAAACTATAAGAATATCGCCGGTGCTGAGCTGCTCGGGACGGACAGAATACACTCTGCCGTTTTTAAGAACATTTGCCTTTCTGGTACCGGCAGATATAAATTCGTCCATATTTTTTCTGCACATGGACACGACAAAATTAGTAACTGCCTCGCCCAATCTGTAAAAAAGCATGGCAATATTAGCTGCGATGAAATGACCGGTAGCAAAAGCAGCTATGGCAGCAGCCAGCATAATTACATCTTCATCATAATAGTCACGCGCAGAAAGCATGGCGATAAGCCGCAAAATTACTCCCGCAGACAATGCAAGCAGCGGAATTGCATATATTGCAGCTTTAAGCCAGCCTTCGGCAGGAACGTAATGCAGACCTACAAGCAGAATAATCGCGACTGCACATACCACCAGAGTTTTTACGGAGAAATTTCTCTCGCTGAGAATATCCCTGTCCTTGGCGCTGATTATAGGCTCCCTCTTAGCCTTGTGGCTTGACTGACTCAAATGTTTATTTTTCGGTGGCGGAAGATGATTTGCCATAATTCTCTCCTATTTTATATGTAAGTTCTTATTGTAAATGTCACATGCTCTCTGTTTTCCTGTTTCCGGCAATCTGCATGACAAGGAAAAACAGAAGCATTATTAAAACAGCGCAAACGTAGCCCACTGAGTCTACTCCTACGTCTATAAGCCTTCCGGCTCTGCCGGGTACAAAGCGCTGATGGAATTCATCGGAGCATGCGTATAGAAAGCAAAAGCACAGAGTAACAAAAGGCGTTTTAAAAAGTCTGCCCTTGTGCTTTAAAAAGACTTCGGAAAACAGCAGAAAGCTGCTGACTCCGAGGCAGAAATACTCAAACATATGGGCATATTTCCTTATGTCATAATCAAATCCCTTATCAGTAAGGGGCGGTAAAATTTTGCTTAAAATTCCGCCGATAAGGCTCTTCAAAAAGCCGTTACTGAAACTGCCCGATTCATTGCCGTCCTGTGCTGACATGAGGAAGATTACAAGCATTATGGCAAATGTAATCGCGCCGTATGTGATAAGCAATTTTCTGTGTTTCGAGCTTTCCATAACTACATCCTTAAAACCAACTGATTTATTCTTTATAATACAATATTTTTTCCGATTTTACAAGAACATAAAATTGCGGAGTAGCAAATGCAGAATTTATCTAAAATTCATTTCTGCAAATCCTTATAAAATTTTATACTGAAGCTATATCAGGATTGCTTTCGGTATTATAAATAATAACTGTAAAAACTCCCTTGTCTGATACAAAGACGAGGGAGTTCTTATAATTTATCTCTCTATTTCCGGAATACGTTTAACGTTAATATTGAAATCGGTAAGGAAGGTGCAGACTTTATCGATTGCATCCATGAGTTCATTTGGCTCTAATTTCTGGTTGTTGTAAATACCGTGCAACATATGGCTTATAAGCCGGCGCTCACCGGTATCCAGCATTTGAAGTCCCTTTTCCGTTCCCTCTACGATAACATTTCTCCTGTTATTAGGGTCATTGGATCGGACAGCAAGACCTTTTTCTACAAGCGAATCCATGAGATAAGTCATATGCTGTCGGCTTGAATTAACCTTTTCCGCAAGCTGGGAAATAGGCATATAGCCCTCAAGCTTAAGATAACACATAGCTCTTGTCTGTGCTACTGTCCATCCATAATTCTCTTTAAAATATTCAGTAAAAGTGGACGCCAGCTTTTCCTCGCTCAAAAAGAGGAAGTCCAGAATCAGGGACTCCTGCTTTGTGTGAGCTACACCGGAAGGTAGTTTTGGTATCTGTGAATTCATATATGATGCTCCCTCGGGCAGTTTTTATGCCGGATGATTATAATTTTTTATAATCAATTTTCTTTCCAATTTATTATAAACCATTGTACCGAAATTGCAATCATAAAATTAACATAAGCTATGTACTGTTTAAAATATAATGTAATGTTCTATGTTATTGCTATATATTCCTCAAAAATTGGCAATTTATGTAAAGTTTTTGCATGAAAGCAAAGGAAGAACCCAAGATTATCAAAAAATTAACTAAATTTCAGGCAATAAGTTTGTACCACTTGCCATATTGCAATTTACGCCAATATGTATGATAATCATCTCAGTTGATAGTAAAGAAACTTTATTATAAAGTATCTGAACAAAACACAAAAAACAGGAGGAATTGTAATGAACACTAAGTCTGCAAAGTTTTCCCATCTTCTCGAACCCGGTAAAATCGGCAATCTTGAGATCAAAAACCGTGTTGTTATGGGTCCCACGGAAACACTGTACGCTACCTCAGACGGCGAAATAACCGATAAGATAATCGACTTTTATGTTGCCCGTGCCAAAGGCGGCTGTGGTCTTATCACAGTTCACTCCGCTCAGGGAGCAACCAAGGTAGATAAGATAGACCCTTATCCCGGCTCTATTCGCGTTGATGACAACATGTATATTCCAATGATGTCTGACCTTACCGAAGCCATCCATCGTTATGGTGCAAAATGTACCATAAATATAAGCGCAGGCGGCGGAGCACAGTCTCTGGGATTTCCCTATGATAAGGGCAGTCAGGGCGTATACAATGAAACCCGTGTAGCTCCCGGTACTCTCAGCTCCCGTTTTGTAGGTGCTCCTGTAAGACCTCTTACCGTAGACGAAATTCACACCATCGTAGACTGTATGGGTTACAGCTGTCTAAATGCTAAGCGTGCCGGTTTTGATGCTGTTACAATTCATGCTATCGGCGGCTACCTGATTTCAGAATTTCTCACTCCCTGGTTCAATAACCGTACTGATGAATACGGTGGCAGTCTTGAAAATCGCTACCGCCTGCTGCGTGAGATTATTCAGGACATTCAGGCCAAGTGCGGCAAGGACTTCCCCATTATAGTCCGAATGTCAATAGATGAGTATTTAGGTGATGCAGGCCGCGGTATAGAAGAATCAAAGACGCTCTGCCAGTGGATGGAGCGTGACGGTGTTGCAGCTATCGACTGCGAAGCCGCAGTATTTGAGACTGTTGAATGGATGATTCCTACTATTTATCAGCCCGAGGCAACACTTGCCCACCTCTCAGCTGCAATCAAGTCAGTAGTTAATATCCCTGTTTTCGCACAGGGTCGTATGTTTGACCCCAATGTTGCCGAAAAGGTTCTGGCCGAAGGCAAGGCAGACTTTATCTCAGAATCCCGTGAGTGGATAGTCGAGCCTGAATATGTCAAGAAACTTGAACGTGGAGATGAAGAAGGTCTTCGTCTTTGCATTAACTGCAACTATTGTATCGGTAAACGTGTATTCGGTCAGATGCCTCTGCGCTGCACCTTTAACCCCATTGCCGGCCGTGAAAGCCGTTTCCCCAACGGTAAGGTCGGCAAATCCGACGATCCCAGAAAGATTGCCATAATCGGTGCAGGTCCCGCCGGTATGGAAGCTGCCTATATTGCAGCGCAGCGAGGCCACAAGGTTGATTTGTATGAAGCAAGCGACAGACTCGGCGGCGGACAGCTTAGAATTGCATCAAGTTCTCCCTGTAAGGATATTCTTAATCATATCCCCGATTTCTTCCGCGTACAGCTTTCACGGCTTAATAATGTTACTGTTCACCTCAACACACCTGTAAATGCTGAAAATGTTAAGGACATTGATGCCGATACCGTTATGGTCTGCACCGGTGCTGAACCTCTTATTCCCAACATCCCCGGTATACACTCAGATAATATAGCAACCGCTCAGGATGTACTTCTCAATAAACGTGATGTACATGGTCATGTAGTAATCTGCGGCGGCGGTCAGGTCGGTGTTGAAACTGCACTGGAGCTTTTAGAGCGAGGCTGCACTGTAACAATCGTTGAGATGCTTCCTGACCTCATTCTCAAAGAAGAATTGATGACAAGAATCGTAATGATGAAAAAGCTTGCCGCCGCAAATGTAGAGATACTTTGCCAGCATCAGATTAAGGCTTTTGAAGGAAACGACGTTAAGGTTCTTGATATGCAGAGCGGTGAAGAAAAGGCAATAAATGCTGACAGCATCGTAATTGCATTCGGTACCAAGTCTGTAAACGGACTTAAGGACGCATTCGGAGATAAGGAAGTCATCGTCGTAGGCGATGCCAACACTCCTGATACTATCACTACTGCTATAAATGATGGCTTTTGGGCAGCTGTTGAACTTTAAAAATCATATAATTCAGCATATAACTGATGTCCGGCCGGCGTCAGTATAAAAATAACAATTTACGATTCATACGAAAGGAGAACAATTATGGCAACCAATCTCAAACAGGTAAAAAGAGGATTTGCAAATTTAAAGCGGTCCGGAACCCAGATGTATTATGAGACTATGGGTCAGGGAAGCCCTGTAATATTTATCCATCAGTGCTGGTGGAATAACTTTGAATACGAAGGCGTTCTGCCTCTCGTGGCAAAAGAACATACCGTTTATTCTCCCGATTCTCTTGGATTTGGCTTTTCCCCCGCAGCTCCCGGTTGGTTTGAGTTTACCGACTTTACAGACAGCTTTGTAGATTTTATGGATGACCTCGGCATAGAGAAGGCCAGCTTTGTTGGCCAGCACTCCGGTTCTCTTGTTATGGCGGACCTTGCATCACGTTATCCCGAACGTGTTGACAAACTCATCTTCGGCGGTCTTGCAATTTATGACGACGAACTTAGAAAGGCCAAGGCTGCACGCCGCGACATGATCGGCGGAAACAGAATGCCCTACACCAAGAGTCTTCGCCCCGGTGATCTTATAGGACTTGAATCCGGCCTCCTTCAGAGAAAAGAAGACGGCTCTCATATGGTAGAGTTCTGGCTGGAGCAGTATCGTGAAAATCCCGACAGCAAGTTTGAATATATCCACAGAGCGGCTATCGCAAACCTTCTGCACTATGACAAGGGTGGCCGTGACATGATAAATGCACTTCTCACCTATGACTTGGAGCGAGTTCTGCCCTCCATCACACAGCCTTCACTGCAGTTGGTTGGTGATAGAGACTGCGTAAAGCCTCCTCTCTTCAAGACTATTAAGGAAGCCGCCGATATGCTTTCCTCCAAGATCAACAAAATCAAAATTGTTGAGGGCGGCGGAATTATGCTGTTCCTGGAGTACGCATTTGAGTGCGCAGAGGCCATTAACGACTTCCTGAGAGATCCCGAAGCCTATGAAGGCACTGATGCAAGAGAAGTTGAAAGAGCCATGAAAGAATATCTGGTTCCTGACTTCGATCAGCTCAAGTTTGAGGATAAGAACGTCTACGTCGTCTGAGCCCTAATAAGGGAAACATCCTTTTTAAAAGCTGCCGGTGCTGCAATAAACTACGGCATCGGCAGCAATTTTAATTTAACATGTAATAGGAGGTACTATAATGAGTTCTTCTGACAGTGGAATAAAAAGGATTTGCGTCAGTGTATCCGATCTTGAAAAGAGTACAAATTTCTTTGTTAATGAAATGGAACTGAATGAAGTTGCCCGAGGAACGCTTGACAGCGCCTCTGTTGAAGCTCTGTACGGGATAAAAGATAGTGAAGCGCAATATGCAATGCTGAAAAACGATGTTCAGCCTACTTTGCTTCAGCTGATTTGTTTCAGCAATACCCCGAAAAAAAAAATTCGCAAAGATCGGCCAAGCTGGGATTTCGGATATTACGATATAGCCTTCAGAGCAAAAGATAATGCCCGCTCAATGGGAAATTTCAAAGAGAAGAATTATACATATTTTTGCGAGCCGGTTCGATATGTGGCAGATTGGATAAATCTCGACGTGCTGGAAGGGGTTCTTCAGGGACCTGACTGCATACCTCTTGCCATGATAGAACGGCTTAAGGAGCCTATCCCTCAGTTTGAAGGTAATTTTTCGATTTTTACCGATACCGCAGTCACACTTGATAATGTAGATGAAACAGTAAATTTCTATTCCAATATACTGGGATTGAGTAAAATATTTGATGAGGTTTTACCGGATGGTTTGGTGGATGATGTGGTAAGCGTGCCGCATGGTACTCATACAAGAATGCTTATGTTCTCCGGCGGTAACACTCCGATTACCGAGTGCCTGATCTATTCTAAAAAGGGCCGTCCTATGAGTGATGTGGCAAAGCCTGAAAACGTCGGAATATTCGCCATGGCATACGAAAGGGATAATTTCGAGGAGACTATTAAAAATGCAGAGTCAGCGGGATTCCATGTAACCAACGGGCCTGTTGAGACAAAATTGCAGCCCTACGGAAAGATAAAGCTTGCACATATTTCCGGGCCTTCCGGCGTTATGGTAGAAATATTTAAAATAGTATAATGCTAAGACGAGGTAACAGTATGGATTCTGAAAAGAAGAAATTTTACGGTTGGACCATAGTAGTTTCTCTTTGGATAATTTACTTTCTGAACGTAGGCTTTCCAATGTACGGAGGTCAAACCGTTAATACCTTTATGGCAGATGAGATGGGCTTTAACCGTACCATTCTCGGCACAGGTTTTGCCCTGTTCAATCTGTTTCAGGGACTCCCCGGCCCGCTTATAGGATACACCATTCAGAAAAAAGGCAGCCGTTTTTGCCTTGCCATCGGTTCAGCTCTTATACTAATAGCGGCTGTAATGATGGGTTATGTTGTAAAAAATGAGTGGATGTTTCTACTGGTATTCGGCATTATTGCCGGTGTCGGAGTTGGCTTTGGCACAGTTGTACCTGTACAGACTACAATTACTCAATGGTTTGATCGAAAGCGTTCCCGTGCAATGGCAATTACTCTTACCGCTTCCGGTTTCGGCGGATTCATTGCTGCTCCCCTGCTTACAAAGGTTCTTTCCGGCAGCGGCAAATGGAATAATTGCTGGCTGGTAGTTGCAGGTGCAGCACTTATTGCACTGCTTATTGACCTGATTTTTATTAAAAATAGACCTTCTGATATAGGCCAGATTCCTGACGGTCAGACAGCAGCTCCGGACATGGTAAAGGCAGAGGGTGCGAAACCGAAATTCAAAGCCTATAATACTGATGAAGACTGGACAGTTAAGGAAGCTCTTAAAAATCCCACGTGCTGGGTAGTATTACTGGCGGCAATCGGTCTGTATATTCCTTACATGATGCTTATAAGTCATGGCATAGCCTGCCTTACAGACAGCGGTATCAGCGGAGAAACTGCGGCATTTTCTATGAGTCTTGTTACAGTAACAAGCATCGTCGGCAGACTTTTAGGCGGCGAGCTTTGCAACAGAATGCCTGCAAGATACGTATGGGCAGGTGCGCTGACAGTTCTACTTGTTGGTGTATTGAGTCTGATGTTTGCTTCCGGCACTGTAATGATGGTAGTATATGCTGTATGCACAGGAATAGGTTTCGGCTGCGCATTCGTATGTATGCCGATCGTTTATTCAAGCTACTTCGGTGCCAAAATATACGGAAGTCTTTTTGGCACTCTTTTCCCGATTATCACCATTGCTTCATCTGCATCACCTGCACTGGCAGGAAAGCTGTTTGATATGACCGGCAGTTATACTTCGGCATTCATTGTGGTCATTGCTTTTAACGTGCTGGGTATTCTCGGAATACTTTTTGCAAAACCTCCCAGGAAAAAAGCATAAGATAATAACATAAGAATTGTAATAGCCAGGCGAACATAAAATGTTCATCTGGCTATTTTACTATATAAACAGAGTTGATTACTGAAAATCTGCTTTGCAAAATAAAATTACGGAGAAGCTCAGGCTTCCCCGCAATTATTTCTTAAGCTTTTCGGTTTTGTCTTACTTCAGGCCGTTCTCGTAGGCTTCGATCATCTTTCTGACCATCTGGCCGCCGACGGAACCTGCCTGACGGCTGGTAAGGTCACCGTTGTAACCGTTCTTAAGGTTTACGCCAACCTCAGAAGCGGCTTCCATCTTGAACTTATCCATAGCTTCACGAGCTGCGGGGTTTACGAGATTGTTACTGGATTTAGTAGACATAAAATGCATCTCCTTAA
The DNA here is from genome assembly GCA_020025715.1 of Oscillospiraceae bacterium. GTDB lineage: Bacteria > Bacillota > Clostridia > Oscillospirales > Oscillospiraceae > Limivicinus. The sequence goes on from JAHHRQ010000027.1 coordinate 23,593, forward strand.
ATTTTCTTTGGGTTTCTGCCCGCATTTATCTTCTGCTTATGGCGAATATATATGCGAAGAAAAAAATAGCAAAATTCTCAAGAAAAGGTAAACGCAGAAAATG
>JAHHRQ010000028.1 GCA_020025715.1 Oscillospiraceae bacterium
GTCTCTCAGGTATGCGAGAAATCGTCACAAGGTACGGCGGCTTTTTGGAAACTGCTTCCACAGGTAATAAGTTTGAGTTATTGATAAGTATTCCATTACAACCGTAAAATGCAGGTCACACAAACACTATGGAATAGCTGAGAACACTTTCATGAAAATGATTTTTCAGTAAAATCTCTTGCTCTGCGGAACAACACGAGAAACTTGGTGAGCAGTGCTGTGGCTCAAGACTCGCAGCGCTGCTGTGAAGGGACTAAAAAATCAGAAAAAAGTTTTATGAACTGTAAGTGAGATGCTCGTCCGGATGAAGGCGAGCATCTTTTTTAGCGATAGGAACAATTTGTTTCCTTTCTGTGGTAAGGTTGCATAATAGAAAAAGGGCGGCTGTGCCGCAGCACAACCGCCCTTCCACAGGAATAAATCTTATATTGTATAGGGGTTCGGAATGTTTCCCTATGAAACGCCGCCAAAGGCAACGCTTTTTTAATTTAATGTTTGTTTTTGCGCTTGGCTTCTTTCTTTTCCCAGTGCTTTCTCTGACGCACACGGATAGCCTCCTGAGTGTTTTCCTTAATTCTGGGAAACACCTCGTCAGAGAGCTTGTTTTTGCCTTTTCGGGCGTAGCGCACAATCACAATAATAACTACCGTTACAGGCATGATTGCGGTGAACAGACCTACAAAGAGAAGAAGCAGGCACCAGTCCTCGGTGCATCTGGCAGCATTTTCCCAGTAAGGATAGCTCAGACCCATGGTCTGCATGGAGCGGCTTCCGAACTGGCCCAGAAGCTTTACAAGCCGACCGAAGCTGTAACGCTGGGAGTTTTCAATAATGTCACCGCCGCCTATCGGGAATTTTTCCTTAGCAAAGGAGGCTGCAAATCCCTTTACCGGCTCTGCCATGCACACTTCATAGCAGCTTATTGCCGCATCCTCATTGAGGGCTTTATAGGCATCGTAGGACATGTAAATTCCCATACCGCCGGTATATGCTTTCTCGCTTGCAAAATCCTGTTCACGCTCTATAACGCCGGACACAACAAAGGGCACACCGTTTACACGCATTTCCATGCCCTCAAGGTCAGTACCGCCGAAGAGCAGCCATGCAGTATCCTCGTCAAGCAGCACTCTGTCCTTCATAAGGTCCTGCTGGTAGATATAAGTTCCGCTTATGAGGCGAATGGGGTGGAAATCGAAGAAGTTTCCGCCAACGGCGGTAGCTCGAACCTCACCCTTACCCAGAGAGCTTGAAACATTTACCTTGCCGTCAGTGCTCCATGCGTCAACAAAAAGGGTATTTTCATTGTCAACATCCAGTGCCGCCTCGTGGAACTTTGTCATCATGGCGGTTCTGAACTCATACACCTGTGAAAGCTGTATCTTTTTGTCAGCGGGAAGATAGCATGAAAGCTGAGAGAACTTCATGTCGCTGTCGCCTCTCCAGCGTTCAGCCTCTTTCTGAGTTTCCAGCAGGTTTCCTATAATCCCCATGGCAATAAACGAAGCAATGGACATCAGTGCCAAAAGCCCGCTTATTATGCCAATGAGAATCCGTTTTTTCTTTTTGGAATTCTTTTTCTTTTTCATATCAGGAATCAGCCATTCTCACCTGATCGCCGGATTTAACAGGGGCGTTACTGGTAGTAATAACATAATCGCCCCATCCAAAGTCACCGGTTACGGCGGAGTTTACATCGTCAGCTGCCAGAACCTCAACTGCTACACGTCTTGCAATATAGCGGTTGCCGAGGGGAGAGTTCTTGGCTTCGATTTTCAGCACGAAGTTGCCGTTTGTATCGTTTCTGATTGCGCTGTTGGGAACAATGGTGTCGTAGTTTGCACTCTTCTGGCCAACGGAAAGGCTGATTTCCGCACCGGCGGTCACATCACCCTCAAGGTCGAAGGTCAGAAGCTTGTTTGTCTGGGGGTTCTTGGGGTCAACCTTAATGGTGCTGAGAGTTGCCACAATCTCATTGCCCCAGTAGTAGTTGGAAACAGTACCGGAATCGCCGGGGCGAAGCCGTCTTGCCTGATCGTTGGTTACAGAGAAAGACAGGGTGTAGCCCATGTCGGGAACTTCAATGGTGCACAGCAGATCGTCTTTAAGCTTGGTGTCGCCGGCGGTGCAGTCAATGGTCTGAATGGTACCGGAAACCTTGGCGGTAATTTCGTTTTCCTCACCGCCGGAAAGCTCTTTCACCTTCTGGCGCTGTACATCTATCTGGTATGCAAGATCGCTTAAATCGATAGAAGACATCTGGGCTGCCTTTTCATCGGCTGCTATCTTTTCTTCCAGAGCCATCTCAAGGGCAAGGAGATTATCTTCTGCTTCTTCAAGAGCTTTTTTAGCTGCCTTAACTTCCTCAGGCTCAGAACCGCTCATTGCAAGGAGACTGTCATATTTTTCCTTGCATCTATCGTAGTTGTCCTGATACAGCTTTATATTCCCCTCATTGTAAACCTGAAGCTGTTTAAGGTCTGCATCGGCTTTTTCATATTCAAGTCTTGCAGCCTTTTCTTCCTCTGTTTCAGGGAAAACAGGCGGCTGGGTCGGTTCAGTATTATAAGTGAGGAAATCGGCTGAGGCCGCTGCCGCCTTACTATTTTTCTTAATTTCCTGCCATGCATTGAACTTTTCATCTACTATTGCCTGTAAAGCAAGTTCTTCCTTTGAAGCTGCTTCTTTTTCATCATCAAGAGCACGTTTTGCTTCCTGCATGTTCTGTTTTGCTTCTGCAAGAGCAGTGGAACTCACAATACCGTTACCGGAGTTTCTGTCAACAGCATTGTCATAATCTTCCTGTGCCTCATCCACCGCCTGTTCGGCTCTCTCAATCTTTTTCTCGTCCAGAGTGTAGTCGGTTTGTGTGGCAGAGATTGCCGCTTTCTGATAGCTGGTCTGGAGCTGGCGGAGAGTGGACTGGGCAGCTTCAAGCTCGGTGCTGTCTCCCGCACCCAGTACGAAAAGCACGTCACCGGCCTGAACTTCCTGTCCTACCTTTACCATTACCGCACGGATTTCTCTTGTCTGGTCGGCCTTTACCTGATGACTGCCGTTTGCAGCAACGGTGCCGGTACCGCGAACCTTGGCGGTAATGGGGCCGCTCTGCACGTTCTGAGTTGCAACCTCAGGCAGAGTGCGGTTCATAATAGTATTTGAGAAGAAGGTGAGAACAAGAAGCACCAGCAGGAATATAATTGCGGCGTTCTTAACCCACTCTCTGTTTTTCGGTTTAAATTCCATGTTTTTTCTCCCTTCAAACTGCTTTTTAGCCCTTCACACTGCCGGAGTTTGCTATTCCCTCTACAAGATATTCCTCGCCGTGGAGGAAGAGGAGCAGCGAAGGCACCATGTATATTGTGGCCATTGCAAAGGCAAGGCCGATTTCTCCCGCGTTTATGCTGGAGAGGAAAACGGAAAGGGGCTGGGAGTCCGCATCCTGCAAAAGGATAAGCGGCTGTTCAACCATATTCCAGTAGTCTATAAACACAAGAATTGTAATAGAATACAGCGCCGAGCGGCACTGGGGCAGGCACACTTTAGTGAAAATCTGCCACTCACCCGCTCCGTCCATTTTTGCAGCTTCAATCAGCGAATAGGGAATTCGCCGCATGAACTTTGTAAGCAGGAACACCGAGAACGGGGCAAACATACCCGGCAGAATAATTGACCAGCGGGTATTTAATATTCCCAGCCATTTACTCACAAGGTAGTTAGGAACCAGCGTTACCTGATAGGGCATGAGCATTAAGATAACATAGAAAAAGAAAATTCCGCTTCTTATCTTTCCGCGCCATCTGGTAAAGCTGTAAGCTGCAATGGATGCCACCACGACCTGAAAAATCACTATGGGAACCACAAGAATAATGCTGTTCCAGAATTTAAGCAGGTATTCAGGTGATTTAATAAGGCCGTTTATATACTGGGAAAAGGTGACCTTATCGGGAATGAATTTAAGGTTTACGGTCTCAGACACATAGCCGCCGGTAGTGGTGGAAAAAATCATGCCGTAGTTGGAGTTGATTTCACTCTCCGACATAAAGGAGTTCGTAATAGTTAAAACCGTGGGCAGTAAGAACGCAATGGCAAACAGTGCACACAGCACAAACATTGCACCGCGGCCGAAATAATGCTTCTTTTTCATCCCTCCACATCCTTTCCGAACCAGTCCTCAGCTTTAAACAGCAGGGCAATAATAACAACCATTACCAGTGCCATAACCACCGCCGCTGCGGAAAGTTTCTGATAGTCAAGGGATTTAAAGGTATTGTTCATAAAGTGCTGCAGCATATACAGCTTTTCATAGGGGTAATCTCCCGTGAGCAGATAGACTTCGCGGAAAACCTTAAATGAATTTATAAGAGAAAGAATGGTTACAAAAAGCACGGTTGGGGACAGATAACGGAGCTTAATGGCAAAGAACTTATAAAGCTCCGATGCGCCTTCAACGTCCGCCACTTCAAGCAGCTCTTTGGGGATATTTGCAAGACCCGCCATGAACAAAATCATGTTGTAGCCCAGATTCTTCCATAGGAACAATATAAGCACAACCACCTGACAGTAATCCGATTGCAGCCAGTCGATTTTATCCGCGCCGAATATCATCAGAAATTCGTTCACCGTGCCGTTATAGTTAAACAGCACCTGCCAGATTAAAACCACCGACGCCACCGGCACCATCATCGGGCTTAAAAAGAAGGTGCGGAACTGGGATTTAAGGGGTATTCTCGCCTCCAGCATCAGCGCCAGAACTATTGCCAGGATAACCGCCAGCGGAACCGCCATGAGCGAGAAAGTCAGAGTGTTTTTCGCCGCCATCAGAAACGCCGAGTTCTTAAACAGCTTTATAAAGTTATCTAAGAACACAAAGTTTCTTGACCCTACACCGTCAATCAGAGAGTAGTAAACCACAACTCCGAACGGCACTATGAAGAACACTCCCACACCTATTAAGCTGGGTGATAAAAAGCACAGGCTTTTGCCTATATCCTTCATTCTATCTTTTGTTTTTTTTCGCTTTTGCATATCAATTACCATCTCTACTATATTGTGTCAATTCTTGAATATTTTACTACACTTTAATGTGCGTTGCAATAAGCTATACCCCTAATTAAGAATTCTTAATAAATCTAAAGAACTTTATAAACGGGCGGAATTTCTCCCGCCCGTTTATTATGGCATTATTTCTGCTCGTTTACATAGATATTAACCTTGCTCTGAATCATTTTTGCCGCTTCTTCGGCGCTCTTCTGACCGGCAAAGTAAGGCGCAAGCTCCTCTTTCACAATTTTTATTATAGCGCTGTTGTCATTCTCAACTACTCCGCCCTCACCGATAAGGGAGCGTAAAAGCTCTGCCTGTTCTTCGGTCATCTCATAAATTGGAATCTGGGTACAGTCGGGAGTAAAGTAGAAGTCTGAGGCTTCCTGTATTTTCTCACCGTTTTCGTCAAGAATGTATTCACCGTTTTCGTCAGTTGCATAAAGAGGTTCCATTGCCTGAGCTATCTGTTTTTCAAGAAGATTATTATTGGTGGGAATGCTCCAGCTATCGCTCTGTATCTCCGGTGTGAGAAGAGTTCTTATAAATGACCATGCCCCGTCCTTGTTTTCGCAGACTTTAGTCATGGCAAGACCGCTTTCTGCGTATATAAGCTTATTGTTGCCGCTGATGCTGGGGAAACCTATATAGCTTATATTCTGTGCGTCTGCGTTACGCTGAAAATCCATGACCTTAAAGGCAGGGATAGAATAAATTCTGGCGGTTTCAAGAAGCTGCATTCCCCTTGAGAATGCCTTGTTGTCTTCTTCCGTGAACTCATGGTTCATTAACTCCTCATCCGTGGGGAAAAGCATCAGATATTCAAGGAACTGGGTAAATTCAGGTCTTTCAAAGTTACACTCTCCGGTTTCCCAGTTCACATAGCTGTCCATATCCAGCATGAGGGAGTTTTCCAATATTTCTTCTCTTGTCATGTGCCAGCCCATAGGCTTGCAGCCCTCAGGCATACCGGATAGAACCTCGCAGAATTTTGCGTAATCCCACTTCTCTCCGTCCCCTACAATAGAGCTTGCTCCGATAGCCGTATATACGTAGAAGCCGGAAAATACCCGGTAAAGCTTACCGTCAATTTCCATTGCCCTGAGTGCGCCGGGAACGATATCATCCTTGCTTAATTCTCCGTCCTTTTCAAGCCACGGATTCATATCTTCCAGTATTCCTTTTGCAGCAAGCTGCTTAAAGGGCATGAACTGGAGATTTATAATGTCCGGAATATCACCTGCCACAAGAGCGGTGAGGAATTTGGTTCTGCTCTGTTCAAAGAAGTCAACCGAAGAGGGGTTGCACATATCCATAAGCGCCGAATCATCGGAATAATTTATTACCTTAATTCTGTACTTGTCGCTGCTTCGGTTGAACTTTAAAACCGCATTTTCAAGCTCTGCCCCGAAGGTCAGGGTACCTAAGGTAAGCTGCTGCTTGTGGGGTACTTCTTCCCAGCTCTTTTTGCTGATAATTATTATCTCGCTGTCAACCGGCTTATTGGTGCAGTACTGAGAGGTTAAAAGCATAATGTCGCCGTTATCATTTACATAAATATCACTGCCGCCCATAACTGCGGAAAGGTCGCAGTCTATCCAGCTGAAAAGCCGCTCAGTGCTTTCACTGCCGATCTTAAAGCCGTAGAAGCCGGAACCGTTATCAAAATAGAAATCGTAATCACCGCCGCCGGGTATGGGATTATAGTAGTTTCCCTCGGGCATTACTATCGCCTCGCCCAGAGCGCCGTTTACAGTATCCAGCTTTCTGTAAACGCCGTTGGTGGAATCACCCTCCATTATATTTACAATAATGCTGCCGTCCCGCATCTGGATAAGGCTGGAGAAATAGCTGTCTGATGAAACAACGGTGCTTAAAGTTCCGTCAGGGGAAATCATGCCTATTTTATAGTCACCGTTATAGTAAATATTGCCGTTTTCATCGGCTGCAATCTGATATATAGGAATATACTCGCCGTCGTTTTTTACCTCGCAGCTGCCCAGATCCTTACCGTTGCTGTCTATATGTCTGTAAAAGCACTTGTCACCGCTTACAGAATTTTCCGAATAGGTTAAATAGTCGTTTTCTCTTGTGACACCTTCCGGGCCGTTATAGTATTCATAATGCATATCTTCAAGGAGCACGAATGTTCCGTCACTAAGCGGACAGATGCTGGAAAGGTTGGTGCTGCAAATATATTCCGGCATATCGGCAAATTCGGTGCTTTCCATGGGCACGAAATCGGTAAGCTGCCTCATATTGCCCTCAAAATCCACAAACACCAAAACCGCTTCTGTGCTGTAAACTCCGCAGTAATTTGCCGCAGCACCGTCGGGAGTAGGCTCATGGCCTAAGCAGAATACTCCTTCGGGGGTAAAGCCCAAAGCTCTCAGGCCGTACAGGGCGCTGTCCTTAACGGTGCGAAATTCCGATGTGTATAAAAAATCGGGGTGGTTTCCGTCATCGGGTGCAGCAGCGGGAGCAGCATCCGCCGGTGTATCCGCAGGCTTCTCCTCCGGCTTTTTTCCGCAGGCTGCAAGACTTAACAGTAAAGTCAGTGCCAAGAGGAACGCAAAAGCTTTTTTCATTGTTTTTTTCATGTTTGCCTCCTTATCTTTATTGTCTTTATATCTTTTTGGGCAGCTAAAATCTGCCCTTTAACACATTTTGAAGGCTTTGTGGATAAGTTTCCCGCTTTCTTGGTTTTTTCAATAATTGCCCGGAAAATTCTCGATGTTTTCCACAGAATACAGCCCTTGCAGGCTGAAAAAGGTAACAGCAATCCTAAGCCAGACCGAAATAATTTTTAAAGTCTGCCCCTGTTAATTCACTATTATATTATTCCGGAAAGTTTTGGCAAAAAGGCTGATTGTTCAGCCCCTTTGCCAAAACTGTGAACGGGACGAACCCGTTCACAGTCGGAGTGAAAAGCGAGCTTATCTCTGCTCGTTAATGTAAATGTTTGCCTTGCTCTGAATGAGCTTTGCCACTTCCTCGGCGCTCTTCTGGCCGGAGAAGAAAGCTGCGGCGTTTTCAACTACAATCTGACCGATCTTGGAATTCTGGTCAAGAACCTTGGTGGTGTTGTCGATAAGGCTGCGGACTTCTGCTGCCTGCTCCTCGGTAAGGGCATAGAAGTCATACTGGTTGCCGTTTTCGTCCATCATGCCGCCATGGCTGATTTCAATCTTATTGCCTTCCTCGTCAAGCAGGAAGTTGCCGTCTGCATCGGTTTCATAATCAGGAGTCATAGCATCCTTGAGCTTTGCATCAAAGGCGTGGACATTGGTGGGCAGACCCCACATAAGATTTTTCTGGTACTTCTCGGTAAGGAGAGTACGGAGGAAATCCCATGCTGCATCCTTGTTGGCGCAGTCCTTGGTTATTGCGTAGCCGCAATCTGATGTGAATGCACTTCCGCCGCCGCCTGCGCTGGGGATGCCGATATAACGGGCATCGTTGCCGAAGGCATAGCTTTCATACTGAAGGGAATCGAAATCAGAGACATAAGTAGGCATAAGCATTACAAGCCCCTGCTTTATAAGCTCGGTGTCGCTGCCCTGAGGTTCGGTGTTAATGGTCTCAGGGAACATCTTTGCAAAGTTCAGAAGCTCAATGAACTCGGGGCTGTCAAAATGGCACTCGCCGGTAGTCCAGTCAGCATACATGTTGATGTCCATAGAAATGGTCATCTGGAGAATGGAGGCTCTGTCAGCATAGGGGCCGAAAGGCATGCAGCCTTCGGGCATCTTGGAAAGAGCATCGTTGAATTCGTCGTAGGTCCACTTGTCGTAGCCGCCTACAACCTTGTTAGAGCCGAGAGCGGTCACAACGGAGAAGCTGGGGATAACCTGGCAGAGCTTGCCGTCAACTTCCATGGCTTTAAAGAAGCTCTGCTGGAAGTCTTCGCGCTTTAATTCCGCGTCTGCATCAATGTAGGGGTAAATATCCTCGATAAGTCCCTTTGCTGCAAGCTGGTTATAGGGCATACCGTTCATGGAGAGAATATCAGGCAGCTCACCGGACATAATTTCGGTGGTAAGCTTTGTCTCGCCTGCGCTCCAGTCATCCTCGGTGTTAAACTCGGAGTAGTCCTTAATTACAATTCTGTACTTGTCGCTGCTGCGGTTATACTTGATTATCTGTTCCTTAATATTCTGATCCAGCCACAAAACTGCAAGAGTCAGCTCTTCCTTGTGGGGGACAGAATCATAAGGCTGCTTTGTCATCTTAAGCAGATCATAGTTTCTTGTATGCTCAACTCTGTTATAGGTCTGGCTGATACCGGTGAGGTTACCCTCTGCATCAATGGCAAAGTATCTGATGTCGTCGGAGTTTACATCGGCATCCATCCAGTTGAGAAGTTTTACAGGCTCCTCGCCTATATTGAAGCCGTAAAGGTAAAGGCCGTTGGTGTAGGCAAAGTCATAATCTCCGCCGCCGGGACGAACATCATAGGCTCTGTCAGGTATTTCTATATCCTCGCCCAGCTTTTTGTTTGCGCTGTCAACGAGAGCGAGAGCGGGGCCGTTATCGCCGAAGTATGAGATGTAAACTTCACCGTTGCCCTTGTCTATAATACGGTCAACATAGTTGCCGTTAAGGTCTATGGTGTAGGCAGTGGTTCCGTCGGGAGCAACAGCAATAAGACCTGTGGCAATAGCCATGATCACATTGCCGTCCTGGTCAATGCCCACGGTGTCAATGCCCATGTAGCTGTTTTCATCTAATGTCATTTTTGCACTGCTGAGCTCTGCGCCGTCTTTATCCAGAACACGGATGCACATTGCATTTTCGTACTTCTGGTAGTCCCAGTAATTGTCATCATTAACGGTTATGTTTTCGGGACCTTCATACCATGAGCTGTAAATACTTTCAACATCTATTATGGTGCCGTCGGATTTGGGAACAAGGCTCACTATGGTAGCGCCGGAAGAAAAGTCCTTTCTTCCCTCTGCATCCTCTTCAGGAACGGCAGTATAGCCTGAAAGCTCGGTAAGAGTACCGTCAGGAGACATGAGGCAGAGCACTTCCTTATATACATCGTACTGTCCCTCATATTCTACTTTTGCACCATCGGGAACTTCAGTTCCTACCTTGCGGTTTACAGCGCAGTAAACACCGTCCTGAGAAACATTCAGAATTCTGATATATTCATTCTCATTCACATCAATAGGTGTAAACTCTGCTTTATAAACAAAGTCGGGATGCACCGCTTCTTCGTCTTTGCCGGATGTACCGGGCTTATCCTCTGCCTTACCGCCGCATGCTGCAAGGCTTAACACCATGCAGAGGGCCATTACAAGGCATAAAATATTCTTAGATATTTTTTTCATTAAGTCCTCCTGAATATAATTTCTCATTAGAGTGTCTGTATTGTACCACATAATTTTTCCCATGTGTCTTAAATTTTCTTAAGAATTGATAAATATATAGCCGTATTTCTTAATATTTCTTAATTTTGAAGGAAATAAATTGTTTAACTGAAAATTTGTGTTAAAATGAACATCACGGAGGTGGTCTGATGGCAGCACTTGCACACGTTCTTATAGTGGACGATGACCCTGATATTAGACAGGTTCTTTCTCTTCTTTTAAAACCCTCATATAATCTCTCCGAGGCCGCAGACGGTTATACGGCAGTAGATTTTATAAGGAAAAATCCCGGTGTGGATTTAATAATCTTAGATGTTATGATGCCCGGCATGTCCGGCATTGAGGCCTGCGCCGAAATAAGAAAATATTCAAAAGCTCCCGTTCTCTTCCTTACCGCCAAAACAGCGGAGGAGGACAGATTGTCCGCCTATTCAAGCGGCGGAGATGATTTTCTTCCCAAGCCGTTCTCTCAGGTGGAGCTGCTTGCAAAGGTAAGTTCCCTGCTGCGCCGCTACACGGAATACAGAGGAAAGCCGGAAGAAGTTGTGGAGCTTGGCAGTCTGCGGGTTGATTTCGGCAGTCACACCGTCACCCATAACGGAGCTGTACTTGACCTTACCGATAAGGAACACGCAATTCTTGAGTATATGCTTAAAAACCGCGGTGTAACCCTGAATGCAAAGCAGATTTATGAAGCAGTCTGGGAGGAAGTATATCTTCCCGGCTCCGGCAGTACAGTCATGGTGCATATTCTGAACCTTCGCCGCAAAATTGAGGATGACCCCTCAAATCCGAAAATACTTCGTACAGTCTGGGGAAAGGGATACCAAATTGACTAAGTTTTTAAAGCGCTCCCGTTCTCTGAACGCTACCATGCTCTATACTGTACTTTTTGCCCTTGCAGTTTCCTTTGCCTTATATTTCGGCGTAGCAAGTATAGGAAAGCTTGCAATCGAGAAAATCTACATGAGCCCCGATAACGTAGCTTCCAGAAAAGCCGAAATCTACTCCGACCTCAATAGCTACGTTACCCTGAACAACGTCAGCGGGCAGGATTCCGCAGCGCTGGCGGACTTCACCGGAGGAAATAACTTTATAACTATTCTTATATATAATAAGAACGGTGACCTTATTCTGCGCTCCGCCAGAGGCGAAGCACAATCCTCCTCCAACATGCAGACCTATCAGGTTTTACAGTATGCGGTTGAGTTCGGAAAGCTCTATCCCATGCGTTTTGCAGACGGGGTATACAATGTGGCAATCGGTGACTACACCCAGAGCAGGGAAGAAAATCTCATTACCGCCCTCGGTGTTGCGCTGGCTGTTATCTGCTTTTTCTCGGTAATATTTCTCTATATACACCGCCTCAGCGACAGAATAGTTCTCCTTTCAAAAGAGGCTGTTGAAATCGGTGAAGGCGACCTTGAGCGGCCCATAAGCATTGTGGGCAACGATGAACTAACCATGCTTTCAAAAGAGGTTGACAACATGCGCTCTTCAGTTATTGAGCGTATGGGAAACGAGCGCAAGGCGTGGGAGGCCAACAGCGAGCTTATAACCGCCATTTCCCACGATATTCGCACACCCATGACATCTCTCATTGGTTATCTGGAGCTTCTCAGCAACAGCGATTTTCAGGATGTTGAGCGCTGTCACCAGTTCTGCGCCTCCGCCTATGGTAAGGCAGAAGAGCTTAAAGACCTGACAGACGAGCTTTTCAAATACTTCCTTGTTTTCGGCAAGGCTCATGTTGAAATGAACATTGAGGAGCTTGAAGGAAACTTCCTCATTGAGCAGCTGCTTACAGAAGCGGAATACGATTTAATGGACATGGGCTTCAAGGTAAACCATGTGCCTTTTGAGGCTGAATGTACGGTCAGGGCAGACGCAATGTATTTAAAGAGAGTTGTAAACAATCTTGTTTCCAACATTAAAAAATACGCCGACCGGAATTTCAGCGTAGTTTTAATGGCTATTCTGGAAAATGACACACTCTCCGTGTGCTTTTCTAACTCTGTGGAAAGAGCCAGAAACAGAGTCGAAAGCACAAAGCTGGGTATAAGAACCTGCCAGAAAATCATGGAGCATATGGGCGGAAACTTTGTTATAAACAAGGATGAAGATCACTTTGCAGCTGAATTCAGCCTGCCTGTTGTTAAAGAGACAAAATAAAAAAAGCATGGTGAAAATGGCTACGCCTCATAAGGAAGTTTTTTGAAAAATACGGTACAGTCCCGTTTTGGGACTGTACCGTTTCTTCTTTTTATGCGATGAAACGGCAGGGCCGGAAATTCCGGCACCTGCCAGCCTTTTTTATACGAATTTTGCAAGGTTTTAGGAGAGCATTCCTAACGATTGTACTGTTTTACGACTCTGGGGAGGATAAACGGTATGCTCGCTAAGCTGATGCAGACGCTTTCTCCCGAAAACCTTTCTCTGCTTTCTTTGTTTCCAACTTCCATATTCGTTACACTTATGACTGTGCATTCTGATTTCCTATGTGTCAAGAAAATTGGAATAGGTTTGACCCTTTACTTACCAGCTTCATCATAGGGAAAATCCGGGTCTTTGTTGTAGTCTGGGAAATGGATAGCTTCGATTTGTTGCAGATAATCACAAATTTCGTTCATTTCTTCATCGCTATAAAGAAAAATAGCATTATCGAGAAAGAATTTATATCGTACCGAACGATAATTCTGGATTTCCAGAGACGAAACGACCTCTTCGTTTTTATTCATAAAATCCAACTGATACCAAGGCCCCGGAACTGACGCAACTTCTTTCTTTTTGAATGTGACTTTTTGGATGCTGCTTATAAATTTAGAAATATCATCCTGGTCTGTAATTTCAAACTGATTTCCATTGCTGCTATTTACAACTTTAATCGAAGTAATCATCTCAGAATCTATATCTTGCAACACTTTAACTGGAAAAAAGCGCCATAAAAGGCTGCTTGATATAAGCAAAGCGGAAATTATACTAATTATAATAATTGATTTTCTTTTCATTCAAGTACCCCTATTCTAAAATTCAACTGTTCAGAAAATTCTGATTGTCTTAACACTTTATCTTTTCCATAATTGTATCATAACCTGTTGGATTTGTTAATTGTGTTTTTCTCAGAAACTGTGTGCTTTCCGGTTGTGAGATAAGTTTTGGCTCTTCTTAAAAAACTTTTCCGTCAATAGGTGGAGCTTTTATCCTGCTCCCCACTGTCGGGTATAAAAAATCAGGGGTGATCCCGAAGGAGCACCCCTGACAGGTGGTTACGTGTAAATCAGTTCGGCATTGCCGGACTAAAAGTATTTCGTGTTTCCTCATCTGGCTTAACTAAAATCACCATGCTTTTTAGTTTTAATGCTTAGTCGCCGCACCCGCAGCCGCAGGAACCTTCTTCCTCGCCGCCACCGCAGCCGCCGCCGCAGGAACCGCAGCAGCCGGAGCATCCGCCGGCGGAAGAACCGTCGTCCAGAGGCAGCTGGCCTGTTACCAGCATGTCGGCAGCAGTATCTGCGTCACCGCAGAAGCCTGCTATGGGAATAACACCACGGCTCAGAAGGATGTTTTTTGCGTCGGCACTCATATTTCCGCATATGATTGCCTCAATCTTGTTCTGAACCAGAAGTTCTGCAACCTGATGGGGCTGAGCCATAGGCTCACACTCAAGGAGTTCTTTTTCCCGCTCGTTTACATATTCTCCGGTGTAGTTATAGCTTGCAAAAACGGTGCAGCTTCCAAAGTTCTCGGCTATTTCGCCATTATTGTATGCAACTGCAACTTTCATAAAATTTCCTTTTCCCCGCTTAATGCGGATTTAAATTTATTTTACCTTTTCGGAAATGTAACTTGCAAGGTCGGCAATATATTCGCCGCTTACCTGCTCTACCTTACCTGCATCAACCATGGCAGCAATCTGGGGATCGATAGGAAGTCTTGCATACTTCTCAATGCCGAAGGACTTGGAAACCTGCTCCACCTTGCTCTCGCCGAAGATTTCGTGGCGCTTGCCGCACTCGGGGCACTCAAAGTAGGACATGTTTTCAACAATTCCCAGAACAGGAACATTCATCATGTTAGCCATATTCACGGCCTTTGCAACTATCATGCTGACCAGATCCTGAGGAGAAGTGACGATAACAATACCGTCAACAGGCAGGGACTGGAATACAGTAAGGGGAACATCGCCGGTTCCGGGAGGCATATCTACAAACATGTAGTCTACGTCGTTCCACAGAACGTCGGTCCAGAACTGGGTAACAGCGCCTGCAATAACAGGGCCGCGCCAAACAACAGGCTCAGTTTCATTTTCCAGAATAAGGTTAATAGACATAAGCTGTATGCCGGTCTCGGTGGTAACAGGAATAATATATTCCTCAGTACCGGTGGCGTGCTGGGTCACGCCGAAAGACTTAGGAATGGAAGGACCGGTAATATCTGCATCCAGAACTGCACAGTTATGGCCTCTTCTCTGCATCTCTGAGGCAAGCATACTGGTCACGAGAGATTTACCGACGCCGCCCTTGCCGCTCACAACAGCAATGACCTTTTTAACGCTGGAACCCTCATGCAGGTTTTTAATAAGACTCTCCGCTTCGCGCTCGGAGCAGTTATTAACTCCGCAGCTGGAGCAGTCATGTGTACATTCGCTCATTAAACTCTCTACCTTTCAAATCTGTATTTCATAGGGGGTAAGATATAATATAAGCAATGGCAAGATACTGCCTTGCTGTAATATCCTACCCTATATTATATCATTTCTATTATATTTAGTCAAATAATCTCATTTATTTTTTCTAAGCGCCCGTACAAGATATTTTGCCGTAATACCGGTAAAAATACCTGTAATTACGCCGGATATTGCAAGTATTGGGAAATAGACCCAAATCTGCGGGGTTTTAACGATGAAGGTACATGCAATGAGCTGGCCCACATTGTGAAAAATGGCAGAAATTGCGCTTGTAAGCCAGAGCTGGCCTTCGGGAATTATTCCTAACAGAATGCACATGGCTATGTACGAAAGAAGTGCTCCCGAAGCGCTGTATATAAAGCTTGCGGCACTTCCGGCAAACATAGAACCCATTATTACGCGGCATACCAGAATTGCGCCGGCTTCTTTTCTGCCAAGCAGTATCATTGCCGCCAGAGTTATTATATTTGCAAGCCCCAGCTTTATTCCGGGTATGGGTACGATAGGCGGAATCTGGGCTTCAAGGATGAATATTCCAAGGGCCAGAGCCGTAAGCATCGCCATAAACGTAATTTTTTTGGTCTTACCCATCTATCCCGCTCCCTTCAATATTGATTACAAGTCTGTTAGGCATACAGACTATGGGAACTCCGCCGCCTGTCATTTTTCCCTGCTTTACGCAGACCTTGTCAGGGCAGCTTGCAGAGGTGACAGATATAGCACCCGGTTCAACGTGTACTACATTGACGCCGAATTCTGTTTTAATCTCTATGTCGTAGGGTTCATTAACAGTCTGAAGGTCTATTCTGTCAAACTCCTCGCCGTTTACCGTGATTACGGCAATAGAGCCCACGGGCATATTTTTAAGCAGCAGAAACAGCGCCGCGCACAATATGCAGAATACTGCCAGTGCGATTATGATAATTTTAGTCTTATTGTTTTTCATACCTTTATTTTAGTTTAGCTTTGCCCTGTTGTCAACAGTATACATTATTGATTATGATTTGCATTTTATGATATAATGATAAAATAATGCTGCTTAACTGAGTGTCCCTTTTCGGAAAGTACGCTTTGCAGCAGAATAAGCTTGTATTTTAGGAGGCCGAAGTTTGGAAGCTATAATACCATATCTGATGACCATTTCAAAATTCGTGCTAATAGTCACTTCCATAAGCATACTTGCCCGCTGTATCCGCTCCATGCTCTCCGAGCGCTACGAGCAGGAGACTTGGGGATATATAAGGTCCGGAGAAAATACTATTCCGGTAAACCACTGGGAAAATATAATAGGCCGTTCGGCAGGCGCAGATATAAGGCTTTTCAGTCCAGGTATAGGCCGTGTACATGCTGTTTTAAGCCGGAACGACAAAGGTGTCTGGAAAATTTACGACATCTTCTCCCGCGGCGGTGTCTGGGTAAACGGCGAAAAAGCGGGGCTTTACGGCGTTGAGCTGAACCACGGAGATGTTATAAACTTAGGCGGCAGCTGTGTAAGGTTTCTCGATATAGGCAAGGAGCAGAGAAATGCTCTTGAAGCTGCCCGCAGCAATGTCGGCAAGAACGTCTCCCCCTCCCTCACACTCTTAGAGCTTACGGTGTTTCAGCTTTTCCTGCTTTTGCAGCACGCTGTTTCCGCCGCGTCCGGAGATTTGGGAGCGATAGCTCTGGGGTTTGTCACTCTCATAATTTTGCAGTGGACATGCTATAACTCCATGCGTGTAATAAACCGCAGCGGATATGAGATAGAAATTCTTGCCTTTTATCTCAGCACACTGGGCATGTCTGTTGCCGCGTCCTCAACTCCTGAGGATATGTATAAGCAGATTATTCTTACCATTGTAAGCGTAATTCTGTTTCTCGTCAGCGGCTGGTGGCTCAGGAATCTTAAAAGAACCATTTCCATGCGAATACCTGTCGGTGCCCTTGCGCTGGTGCTTCTGGGTGTAAACGTTTTATTCAGTGAAGCCGTTTTCGGCGCAAAAAACTGGCTTGAATTCGGCGGATATTCATTCCAGCCCTCAGAGCTTATAAAGTATGCCTACATATATGTGGGCGCATCTACGCTGGATTTGCTGTACAGGAAGAAAAACCTTTTCAGCTTCATTGTTTTCTCCGCTCTCTGTGTTGTGGCTCTGGCCCTTATCGGAGACTTTGGAACTGCCCTTATATTCTTTGTAGGCTTTCTGGTTATATCCTTCATGCGCTCCGGCTCCATTGCAACAGTCTTTCTTGCCGTTTCCGGTGCAGGTCTTGCGGGATTTCTTGCCGTCATGGTAAAGCCTTATATAGCACAGCGCTTTAACACATGGGGTCACGCATGGGAGGACGTTTATAACGCAGGCTATCAGCAGACCAGAGCCATGTCTGCCGCAGCCTCCGGCGGTCTTTTCGGAAAGGGTGCAGGCGAAGGCTGGCTTAAAGACATTTTCGCTGCAAACACCGATATGGTTTTCGCCGTGGTTTGCGAGGAGCTGGGCCTTATAATTGCAGTCTGCATGGTGCTTGCCATTCTGGCAATGGCATTTTTCGCCGTGAGAAGCGCCAGACAGGGCCGTTCCGCATACTACGCCATTGCTTCATGTGCTGCAATGAGTATGCTTTTAACTCAGCTTGCGCTGAACGTTTTCGGTTCTCTTGATATGCTGCCCTTTACAGGTGTTACCTTCCCCTTCGTTTCCCGCGGTGGTTCTTCCCTGATTTCATGCTGGATGCTTATGGCATTTTTAAAGGGTGCCGACAACCGAAAGAGCGCCAGCTTCGCAGTAAGACCCGGTAAACGTTCAAAGGCAATGGCAGAGGCAGAAGACAATGCCTATTACGACCGTGAGGACGACTACCTGTACTCAGACAACGAAGAATTTGAGGATGAGGAATACGGCGATGAAACGCCGGAAGCCTCTAAGCCCTATTACTATTATGATAGATCCAAAGATACTGAGGAAAATATCAATCAAGATGATTTTGAATATTTTGACGCAGACGACATTGATGATGACGATGACGGCGAGGGGGCGTGGAGCTGATGAAAAAAATCACTAACCGGGCTTTTTCCCTTGTGCTTATAGCCGCCCTTGTTATTTTTGGAATGGGTGCATTTATTGTGCGCTATGTTCAGCACGGTGAGGACTGGGCATTATATTTTGCAGGCACAAATTCCGATTCCAGCGGTGAGGTTTTTGACCGCAACGGTGTGGTTCTGGCATCCTTTTCCGCTGATGAAAAACAGTATGCTCAAAACGAGCTCACAAGACGGGCAAACTACCATGTCACCGGAGACTACTGGGGCAGAACCGGAAGCGGAATTCTCCGCAGTTTTCAGAGCGGAGCATATGATTACAGCCTTCTGCGTGGAACCACCAAGTCTCAAAACCACAGCATGACCTTAAATATAGATTCAGAGCTGAATAATATAGCATACGAGGCCATGGGTAACAGAAAAGGCGCTGTCCTTGTTTCAAACTACAAAACCGGCGAAATTCTCGCCCTTATGTCAACACCCTCCATTGACCCGGCGGATGAAAACGCAGAACCGGCAGAGGGTGCATACATTAACCGCTGCCTGTCGGCGGCTTTCGTTCCCGGCTCCGTTTTTAAGCTTATTACCACCGCCGCAGCAATAGAAAACATTCCGGATATTTTCGACCGCAGCTTCTACTGTGAGGGTAAATACCAGATAGCAGGGGTTGATATAACCTGCTCCGGAACTCACTATAACCAGAGCTTTGAACAGGCTCTCGCCAATTCCTGCAACGTGGCCTTTGCTCAGATTGCCGTAATGCTGGGGCAGGACACCTTGGCAAGATACGTGGAGCAATACGGCTTTTTTGACAGTCACAAATTAAACGGCATCCACACCGCAAAAGGCAGCTTCCCCACAGAATTTGTGGGCGATCCTGAGCTTGCATGGGCAGGCATAGGCCAGTCTACCGACCTTATGTGCCCCTACTCCATGCTCCGTTTTGTTTCCGCAATAGGAAACGGCGGTGTATTATATGAACCCAGCCTTGTAAAATCAGACAGTTCACCCAAAACTACAAGGCTCATTGAATCAGATACAGCAGATAAATTAAAGCAGATGATGAGCTATAACGTTGCAGCCCACTACGACGGCCAGAATAACTTCCCCGGTCTTAACATCTGTGCCAAAACCGGTACTGCCGAGCTTGGCGACGGAAATTCCCACGCATGGTTCACAGGCTTTCTGGATGATGAAGAACATCCCTACGCCTTTGTAGTGCTGGTGGAACAGGGCGGCGGCGGACTTAGTTCTGCCGGTGCATTGGCAAATACGGTGCTTCAGGCAGCTGTCAACAGATAAGGAGATAAAATGATAGATATTTCAGTAAGCTCTCTGGTTAAATCCTATGAGCTTGGCAAAAATGTATTGGACGGCCTTTCCTTCACCATAAATTCCGGTGAAAGGGTGGGTATACTCGGCCACAACGGCTGCGGTAAAACCACACTTTTTAAAATACTGATTGGTGAAATTCCCTATGACGAGGGCGAGGTTATGATTGCCCCCGGTAAGCGCATAGGCCTTATATCCCAGATTCCGAACTACCCCGCAGACTGGACAACCGAGGATGTTTTAAAGGATGCCCACAGAGAGCTGTATAATATCAGCAGAAAGCTTGACGAAATAACCGAAAAACTTGAATTTGAGCAGTCCCCCGCTCTGCTCCGTGACTTTGACAGACTGAGCGAGGACTTCCGCCGTCTTGGCGGATATGAGATGGACGTTAATCGCAACCGCGTTGCAAACGGACTTCTTATAACCGAAGCCATGAGGGCTCAAAGCTTTGACAGTCTCTCCGGCGGCGAAAAAACAAGAGTCAACCTTGCAAGACTTATCCTTGAAGACACAGACATTCTGCTTCTGGACGAGCCTACAAACCACCTTGACCTGAAAGCTACGGAATGGCTTGAAGATTACCTGCTCCACTTTAAGGGCACCGTTCTCACCATAAGCCATGACCGTTACTTCCTTGATACCGTGGTTCAGCGCAGCATTGAAATTTCCGACGGTAAGGCAGAGCTTTACAGCGGTAATTACAGCTTCTATGTAGAGGAGCGGCAGCAGCGCTTTGAAGAAAAGCTTCGCAAATACGAAAAGGATCAGGCAAAGATTGCCCAGCTCACCAAGGCCGCCGAGCAGATGCACTTATGGGCCTTTATGGGTAATGACAAGCTGCATAAACGAGCCTTTTCCATGGAAAAGCGCATTGAAAAGTTAGGCAGCAGTGATCGTCCCCATGAGGAAAAGAAGCTTAAAGTTAAGTTTAAGCAGCGTGAATTCTCCGGAGATGAGGTTGTAGTAACTGACGGGATTTCAAAAGCCTTTGACTCAAAGCAGCTCTTTAAAGACCTGTCTTTAACCGTAACCGGCGGCGAACGCATTGCCCTTATCGGTGATAACGGTGCAGGAAAATCCACCTTTATAAAGTTGCTTATGAACGAGGAAAAGCCGGACACAGGCTACCTGTATCACGGCCCCTCTGTCCGCACCGCCTATCTTCCCCAGATAGTAAAGTTTCAGGATGAAAGCCGTTCAGCTCTGGACACTATGCTTTACGAATGTAAGTGCCAGCCTCAGGAGGCCAGAGACCGTCTTGCATCCTTCGGTTTCAGAGGTGAAGATGTGCTTACACCTGTGGGCGCACTCTCCGGCGGTGAAAAAAGCCGTCTGCGGCTTTGTATGCTTATGGGCAGTGACATTAACTTCCTCATTCTGGACGAGCCTACAAACCATCTTGACATAAGCTCCAGAGAATGGATGGAGGATGCCCTTTCAGATTATACCGAGACTTTACTTTTCGTTTCCCATGACAGATATTTCATTGAGAAATTTGCTCAGCGCATATGGTATCTGAATAACGGCGAAATAACTGACTTCCGCGGCGGCTACAAGGATTTCTGCATATGGCGTGAACGTCAGGCAGTATTCCAGCAGGCAGAAAAGGAAGTTAAGCGGAAAAAAGAAGATAAAAAGCCCAAAGCTCCCCGAACCGACAGACAGCTGGCAAAGCTTGAGCGTGACATCGAAAAACTTGAAAACCAGATTGCAGAGCTGGAAGCACAGGAAGAAGAATTTGCCGCCGACTATCAGAAGCTTATGGAAATTGAGGCTCAGAAAGATGAGCTTAATGAAGAGCTTATGGAGCTTTACGAAAAATGGGAGGCCCTTGAAGGATGAGTTTTTTTAAGAAAATTCCGGGTTGGAGCGTTATAACCGTTCTGCTTCTGGCGTTTGCTCTGTTCTTTAAATTTGCACTTAGAGGCTATTCATACATAGCCTATACCCTTACCTTTTTTGCAGCTTTAATTGTGGCGCACCGCTTTTTCGGAAAAGTGCTGTGGCGAATTACGTTTATTCTGGTGTGTATAGGTCTTATATATTTTATAATAGTTGAAATACCTATAATAAAAAATGCCAGAACCGATTCAAATCCTCAGCGTGACTACCTTGTAGTTTTAGGTGCCGCCGTCCATGGCGATCACCCCTCCCCCGCGCTTGTGCACAGACTGGACGGTGCATATGAGTATCTGGAAAAATATCCTGACTCTGTTGCAATAGTTTCCGGCGGCAAGGGCAAGGGCGAAAACAAGTCCGAGGCGCAGGCAATGTTTGAGTATCTAACCGGCCGGGGCATCTCTTCCGAGAGAATAATCATGGAGGACAGAGCCACTTCCACTAAGGAAAACCTGTTGTATTCATATGAAATAATCACCGACCGCGGGGATTCTCCTCAGGACAGCGTTGCCATTCTCTCCAGCCCCTACCACCTTTTCAGAGCAAAATGTATGTCCAACTCCATAGGTGTTGAAGCCGCAGGTGTGGCAGGGCATTTCGATAACCCCATTTTAACCTTAAACTATTTCATAAGAGAAGCTTTCGGCATCACCCATTTCTGGGTTTTCGGCTGGTAAACAAGAAATCCTCAAAGTACAACGTTTTGGAATAGATATAGCAATATACGAGAATGAGAGAATCAGCCCAGTTGCTGCGACTTACACAGAATGATAAAGTAAGATAGGAAAATTGCCATAAAGCCTGAGGAGAACGTTATGAAATTAGATGAATATAGAAAAGAGCTGGAAAAGGAGCCGTTTAAAAATGCACTGCCTCATTATATAGAAGTAGAAGATGTGAACGAGTGGGGACTTCTGAAGGATGGCAAATGGTTTACAATGCCTAACTGCTGGGGTGTAGTGCACAAGGACGGAAAGTATATCTTTTTTATAACAGATGATGATTATATAGGACGTATATGGCATACAGAAGAACGGGAAGATGAAGACAGTCTGGTAGAATATATAAAAAATAGATTTGATATAAAGATAGCTGCGGCGGCTCATGTAAGCACGGATAGTGATTTAATGCGGCGCTTTATACAGCGTGTATATGGGTATTCAGAAAATCAGGCCGCAAATGTGGTTGCC
>JAHHRQ010000029.1 GCA_020025715.1 Oscillospiraceae bacterium
CACACAAGGAAAAGCTTTTCCTTTGCACGGGTAAGGGCAACGTAGCACAGGCGGCGCTCTTCTTCCATTTCATCCGGTTCACCTATAACCTTAATGCCGGGGAAAATGCCCTCTTCCATACCGCTTATAAATACAGTTGGGAATTCAAGACCCTTGGCGCTGTGCATGGTCATCATAACAACGCAGTCAGCGTCTGAGTCATAGTTATCAAGATCTGTATACAGAGCCACGTTTGCAAGATAGCCTTCCAGAGTTACATCGCCGGAGGTCTTAATGTATTCAATAATGCTGGTTTTAAGCTCCTTTACGTTCTCGGCTCTGTCTGCGTCCTTTTCATCGTCGGACATTTCCAGCATGGTGAGATAGCCGGTTTTAAAAACAAGTTCATCGAAAAGCTCATCCGGGCTGTGGTTCTCACTGAAGCTTCGCAGCTCTTTAATCATATTTGCAAACTGGCGCAGTTTAATAGCGGATCTTTGAAGCTCCGGGTAAAAGTCTGCGGAATCTGCAATTTCAAAAAGGCTTTTATGCTCTCGGGATGCAATAATACTGAGATTATCCACGGTCTTTGCGCCTATACCTCTGGGAGGTGAATTTATAATTCTGAGAAGTCTCAAATCGTCAGAGGGAACGGCAATCAGGTTTAAGTATGAAAGTACATCCTTAATTTCGGCTCTGTCAAAGAAACGGTTACCGCCGATTACACGGTAGGGGATGCCTGCCCGCTTAAAGGCAAATTCAAGCTGGCTTGACTGAGCGTTCATTCTGTATAATACCGCATGGTCGCGGAAATTTGCACCCTGACCGTAATTTGCCATTATGGTAGATGCAATGTACTGAGCCTCTTCGTTTTCGTTGTCAGCTACATAAAGCTTCAGCTTATCGCCGGTTCCGTTGTTTGTCCACAGCTCCTTGCCTTTGCGGCCCGCATTGTTGCGGATGACAGAGTTTGCGGCATTCAAAATGTGCTCAGTGGAGCGGTAGTTCTGCTCAAGGCGAATGGTGCGGCAGTTTTTATACTGGCTTTCAAAAGAGAGAATGTTCTCTATTGTTGCGCCTCTGAACTTATAAATACTCTGGTCATCATCACCCACAACACAGATATTGCCCCAGCCTCCGGCAAGGATAGAGGCCAGCAGGTACTGGAGGTGGTTTGTGTCCTGATACTCGTCTATAAGCACATAGCGGAAACGCTTCTGCCAGTACTTTCTCACTTCCTCATGCTCTTGCAAAAGCTTTACGGTAAAGGAAATAAGGTCGTCAAAGTCCATTGCATCGGCAGAGAACAGACGACGCATATATTCGGCGTAAATTTCAGCCATTTTCTTTTTACGCATGTCAAAGGCAGCTTCTGCATCCTTTAAATATTCCTGCGGGCCTATCTGGGCATCCTTAGCGGAGCTTATGGAATTAAGGACGCTTCTGGGCTTAAATACCTTATCGTCAAGACCCATATCCTTAATAATACGCTTTAAAAGGCTTAGGCTGTCTGAGGTATCATAAATGGAAAAGCTGCTTGAAAAGCCCAGTTTTTCAGCGTCACGTCTTAAAATTCTGACGCAGGCAGAGTGAAAGGTGCATGCCCATATATCATCACCGGCAGAACCCAGCATATTTTGAAGCCTTGCTTTCAGCTCGTCTGCTGCTTTATTTGTAAAGGTAATGGCGAGAATACGCCAAGGCTCAACAGGCTCAAGAGCTGCAAAAGGTGCTGCATCGGGAGACTTTGATTTAAGGGCTTTCAGCATATTTTCGTCGGCGTTAAATGGCAGTTCTGTGCTGTCACTGCCTCTGCCGTATTTTAAAAGGTTTGCGATGCGGTTTATTAACACTGTGGTCTTGCCGCTTCCGGCTCCGGCCAGTATCAGCAGCGGCCCCTCCGTGGCCAGTACCGCTTCGCGCTGCATATTGTTTAAATTCTTAAATTCTTCGCCTATATACGCTTTTCGTGCTTTGGCGAACTCGTTTTCAAATGTATTAGTCATAAATTTTATATTAACATAAAGTATATATTTCTACAAGATTCAAATTTCTGCGTTAATTTTCAAAAAGAAACAAAAAAGAAACAAAATCATCAAAAAAGATTGACAAAAGATGTAAAGATGGTTTATATTGTAAACAGGTGCAGCATGACCTTATAAGTACCGCCCGTTTAAAATAATCGGGCGCTCGAAAGAAGAGAGAAAAATCCATGAAAAACTTTTTTAAGAAGCTTTGGGCGATTCTGACCGACCCTAAAAATGAGAAAGCTGTTCTGATTACTCTGCCCTGCATTGCAGTTCTGGTGGCAGCTCTTATCCTGACTCCCAGTCTTATAAAGATTTCAAGACACGAGCCGGTTAAAAAGGATAATCAGATTTCAATTAACACAAATACCAATGATAAGGGCAGTGCAGACAAACTTGCCCCGAAATCAAAGGAAACTCCGGCAGCAAAGGATGATAAAGTTCCCCAGACTTCTCCTGAAGTAAGCAAAAAGCAGGATGGAGATAAGGACAGCAAGACTCCTGACAAAAAGCCTGCCAAGGATAAGGGCACTAAACCCGAAAGCGGCAAAAAGCCCGAGTCAAAGCCAACACCCGCATCTAAGCCGACTTCTAAACCTACACCCAAGCCAACTCCCGCTCCTACTCCTAAACCCACGCCCAAGCCCAGTCATAATCCCGATTATGAGAAGCCTTATGACGGCGGCCCTGTGGAGCATGTTGAGATTGAGAATGTAGCAGATGTAATCACCATTATTGATGATACTGAGCTTCCCTACGAGGAACAGGTTGAAACAAGTGCACCTTCAGCCCCGGTTGAGCTTGATATTGAAGTCATTGAAACTCCCGCAGAGGCACAGGGACAGGATAATATTATAATCGATGAAACTCCGGTTCTTGATGCAAATGGAAACCAGACCTATAAATACACTGTAAATCTGGGCCCCAACGGAAGAATTCTTCTCCGTGACAGCGGTGAAGAGAGCGAAGTTTATCCCGTTGATGAGGACGGAGACGGTGAAATCGACTACGGCGAATATTTCCTTGTTCCCTCCACTCCCGAAGAGGGCACCGAGTCCGGTCTTACCGCTGAGGGCTATTATGTAAGCGAGAGTTTGTATAACGCTGATAATACTCCGGTAGAAAAATACGACATTACCGCCGAACCTGTAATGGATTCCGTAAGCCGCCGTGTGGGCTGGCAGGAAAATGACGGCAGAATGTATTATTATAATGAAGACGGAGAAACCGTTAAGGGTCTTAAAAAGATTGACGGTGTACTGTACTACTTTGATCAGAACGGCGTAAAGGCATCTTCTTTGGGTATTGATGTGTCCTCATGGGATGAGGAAATTAACTGGCAGGCTGTAAAGGCACAGGGTATTGATTATGCAATAATCCGTGTTGGCGGCCGCGGCTGGGAGAGCGGAAAAGTCTATAATGACACCATGTATAAAAATTACATGAAAGGTGCCAAAGCCGCAGGTCTTAAAGTAGGTGTTTACTTCTACTCTACTGCCGTAAATGAGAGAGAAGCCGTTGAAGAGGCAAGCTTCACATTACAGCGGCTTAACGGACAGAAAATTGATCTGCCGGTATTCATTGACATGGAGTACTCCGGTGACAGACCCAACGGCAGAGCCGATAATCTCACTCCCGAAGAGAGAACCGACATAATAAATGCTTTCTGTGAGACTGTTGAAAACAGCGGTTACAGAGCAGGCGTATACTCCGGCCAGAACTTCTTCCATGACGAAATTCAGCTGGACAGAGTAAACAGATACTATACATGGCTTGCAAGTTACACTGAAAATAACCGTCTGCCTGACTTCCGCGGACGTTATGACATGTGGCAGTTCACAAGCTCCGGCAGCATAAACGGCATTGAAGCCGATGTTGACCTTAACGTTATATTCTGATATTTTAGCTTTAAAACAGGGCAGATAGCATAAAATCTGCCCTGTTTTTTTCTTACTTTACAAATTGTGTCTATTTTATTAACAAAAAGTCTGCTTTTTCTTGACTATGTAAAAGTCCTGTGTTATGGTAAAAAAGATTGAGAAATAGAAAGACGTAGGTTTTATCGTCTGAAACCGGGAGGAAATTAAATGAAAAAGAAAAACGCTAAGGCACTGCTCCCTATACTGGTATTTCTGCTTTTGTATCTGGGACTGGGCCTTATCTTTGAATATGGACTTAAAATTCCAATGGGATTTTATAATATTCCTATTATTATTGCCTTTCTTGTCGCAATACTGGTTGCCTGCCTGCAAAACAGAGCACTCAGCTTCAACAAGAAGCTTGAAATAATGGGGCAGGGAGTAGGGGATAAGAATATTATCACCATGCTTCTTATATTCCTCGTAGCAGGTGCTTTCGTAGGTGTTGTGGGTCGTTCAAGCGCTGAAAGCGTTGCGTACTTCATGCTCGCTTACATTCCCGGCCGCTTTGCTGTTGCAGTCCTCTTTATAGTTGCCTGCTTTGTCTCTACTGCTATGGGAACAAGCGTAGGAACTATAACACTTCTTACTCCTATTGCAGTAAGTGTTGCAGAAGTTTCCGGTTTCAGCGTGCCTCTCTGCGTCGGTACTGTTATGGGCGGCGCAATGTTCGGAGATAACCTTTCCTTTATTTCTGATACCACCATTGCTGCCTGCAACGGTCAGGGATGTGAGATGAAGGATAAGTTCAGAGAAAACCTCGGAATTGCTGTTCCTGCCGCACTTGTAACTCTTGCAATCATTCTGGTTCTCTCCTTTAATACCGAAATACACCCCATGGATCCTCAGCCTTATAACCTCCTTCAGATACTGCCTTATGTGCTTGTTCTCATAGGCGGAATAATCGGCATAAACGTTTTTGTAGTTTTGCTGATTGGTATAGTTTCCGGATCAATAATAATGCTTGCCACCGGTCACACCGCAGCTGTTGACCTTCTTGCAAATATGGGTTCCGGTTCCGCTGGCATGTTCGAGACATGCATGGTAGCTGTTCTGGTTGCAGCTATGTGCGCTCTTATCCGCGAATACGGCGGTTTTGAGTCTCTGCTGGCATTTATCCGCCGGGTATTTAAAGGCAGAAAGGCCGGACAGCTTGGAATGGGTATGCTTGTCTGCGTTATGGACATTGCAACTGCCAATAATACTGTTGCAATAGTTATGGCAAACCCCATTGCCAAGGAAATGAGCGAGGAATATAGCATCAGCCCGAGAAAGGCTGCTTCACTGCTGGATACCTTCTCATGTGTATCTCAGGGGGTTATTCCTTACGGTGCTCAGATGCTGGTTGCAATTTCGGCCGCTTCAAGCCTCGGCTTTCAGGTTTCTGCATTCCAGATAATGCCTTATCTGCTTTACCCTTATCTGCTGCTTGTCAGCTCTCTTCTTTATATCTTTATTTTCGACAAGAGAAATTCCAAATAAAAGACAAAAATTAAGGAAGCCCCGAATTTCGGGGCTTCCTTTTTATATTCGCTAAAAAATGTCAGTAGCCGGTTCTGCTGCTGTCAGGCTGACCGTAACCTTTGAATTTTTCCAAAACCTTTTCCATTTGTTCGTGATTGAGTATATTAGGCTTGCCTATGCACATGGCCTGATACTGGAGCTTTGCGACGTATTCAAGATTATTTGCAAGGCTGAATGCACTTCTTATATCTTTGCCGCAGGTAACAATACCGTGATTTGCGAGCAGAACTGCATTGGAATCGCCGCAAACTTTTATAGCCTTTTCTGCAAGCTCAACGGTGCCGAAGGTGCAGTAAGGGGCGCAGGGAACAGTGTCGGTGTTGGCGTCTCCTATAACATAGTGCACGGCACGGATAGGCTGCCCAAGAACTGCAAAAGTGGTGCAGTAAACGGAATGAGTATGAACAACGGCACGGGCCTCAGGCTTATTTTTATAAAAAATTGTGTGCAGTGCCCATTCGCTGGATGGTTTGCGATTGCCGTCAACTATATTTGCTTCAAGATCAGTTACAACTACGTCCTCAGGCTTGGTTTCAAAATAATCTATGCCGGAGGGGCTTATAGCCATAAGCTTCTTTTCAGCATTATAAATACTTATATTACCGCTTGTTCCGGGGCAAAGGCCGGAGGCACTGAGCTTTTTACCGTATTCAACGATAAGTTCTCTTTCTTCCTGCATTAACATCGGGTATTCCTCCATAATCAGTAAAACTTTTTTACTTCGCTGTCAAAGTATTTATTTAATGTATAGGGAACATAAACGCCCTTATCGGTTACAACGCCTGAAATCAGGTGGGGAGGAACTACATCAAAGGAGGGGTAAATGGCTTTTACCTCCGGAATGGTGTTCTTAATTCCCCGGTAGGAAAGAACCTGAGAGGGATCACGCATTTCAATAACTATATCGTCCTTGGATATTTTGTCTGCATCGGGAATACCGGTAACATAGTAGGGGATACCGAAATATTTTGCAAGAATTGCAATCTGGAAAGTACCGATTTTGTTAGCGATATGGCCGTCTCTTGCAATGGTATCAGCAGCAGAGGTGAAAATATCGATGCCCTCTCTCTGCATGGAGTATGCAATCATGTTGTCGGTAACAACGGTAGTGTCAAAGCCCATTTCACCAAAGCAGCTGGAGGTAAGGCGGGCGCCCTGAAGATAGGGACGGGTTTCGGCGCAGAAAACGCGGAAATTCTTTCCGCTTTCTATTGCGGCTCGGATTACAGTACCGATAATGGTTTCTCCGAAGCACTGGGTCAGAATTGTACCGTTATTGGGGATAAGGTCACAAAGATAGTTGCCGACTATCTGCATGGTGCTGTAACGGCGGTTAAGTGATTCAACGGTTGTATCTACAATAGCCTGAATGGGGTCATTGCCGCTTTCGAGTGCAGCTTTGCCTACTTCGGCGCAGTGATAGGTTATCTGACCGTAACGGTTTGCGGTGGTAGGTCTTGCGTGAGCCAAATCGTATGCAGCCTGATTGATGAAAGCTATCTGCTTTGCTGCGCCTTTATCTTTTACCTGATATGCAGCCAGAGCCATACCCATACCGACGGCGGTATATGGGCCGGCGCTCTGAGTGACCATATCGGCAATAGCCTTAACGACTTCCTGATAACATTCACATTCAACAAATTTGCGCTCAGGGAAAATACGGCGGTCGAGAATTCTTACTTTACCGTTTTCATACCAAGCCACGTTCTCGTATTTGAGAAGGAAGGGCATATTCTTGTCCATTCTCTCCATATCTGCTCTCCTCATTTATAAAATAAATATCAGCTTGCAAATAGTACGCCAATATTCAGCATAAGTCAACACTCAAAGCCAATGATTAAACACTAATACTAAACAAATACCCTCTAATTTAAAGAAAACGAGACAAATTGAAATAAAGAATTATGTAGAAAGTTCTTTCTTGTGAGCAGATAAAGAAGATAAATTTTACGGTTAATGGAATTTGTTGTTTGAACGCCTTGCGGCATATCCGCAAAAGTGTTAAAATTTGGTCGGAGCGTGATATAATGCGATACTTTGAGCCGGACTTTTATCGTGACTTTAAATGTATAGCCGATAAATGCCGACATTCCTGCTGTAAAGGCTGGGAGATAGATATAGATGAAGAGAGCCTGAAACGTTTTTCAAAGGTCGAGGGGGAAATGGGTAAACTGCTTAGAGATAACATCTCAAAAGAGGGAGATCCTTGCTTTATCCTCACCGAGGATGAACGATGCCCTTTCTTATTGGATAACGGCCTCTGTAAAATGATTATAGAACTGGGGGAGGACAGCCTTTGCAATATATGCCGGGAGCATCCCAGATTTTATAACTGCTATGAGGACAGAGAGGAAAGGGGAGTAGGCCTTTGCTGCGAGGAGGCAGTAAGGCTTATGTTAAACTTTCCTGAAAAATTTAACATTATTGAGTATAATAATGAGAGTGAACAGGAGTATGATGAAGATGAAATCATACTTAGGGATTACATACTTGATTTAATCTCAAAAGGAGAGGGGAGTCTCACTTCCCGCCTTTTAAGTTGCCTCAAGCTTTGCAGGGCAAAGACATTTGAATTTGACAGTAAATTCTGGGCAGACTTTTACTTGAGCCTTGAGCGTATGGATGAAGAGTGGACAGATATGCTTTTAAGGCTTAAAAATAAAAATGCAGGGGAAATTGAATTTTCGGGACTGCGTGCCGAAAGACTTGTTTCCTATTTTATTTACAGGCATTTTACAAATCTGTGCTTTGATTACGGTGCAGCACCAGCACTTATATTCTGCATTTTGAGTGCTGCCTTAATCTTGGCAATAGGGGATATAAACGGAGAAAATCTTGAGCATGTGCGGTTATATTCCTCTGAAATTGAGTATTCAGACGAAAATATCGGCTTAATTATAGATAAAATCATTGAAAGACAGAAATAGCCCTTTACTTTTAGCCCCTTTCTATGGTAACATAATTTGATAAAAGATTTTGATTTTAACTGCCTTGCGGGCAGAATGGAGTAATGTATGGAAACAAAAAAAGAAATAGAAAGGCGCAGAACCTTTGCTATTATCTCCCACCCCGACGCGGGTAAAACTACACTTACAGAAAAGCTTCTTCTTTACGGCGGAGCTATTCAGCAGGCAGGCTCCGTAAAGGGCAAAGCCACAGCAAGACACGCAGTATCAGACTGGATGGAGCTTGAAAAACAGAGAGGTATTTCTATTACTTCCTCTGTTATGCAGTTTGAATATAACGGATTTTGCGTGAATATTCTGGATACCCCCGGACACCAGGACTTCTCCGAAGATACCTATCGTACCCTTATGGCTGCCGATAACGCAGTAATGGTTATTGATGCTGCAAAAGGTATTGAGCCTCAGACAAGAAAGCTCTTTAAAATCTGCGCTATGCGCCATATTCCTATCTTTACCTTTATAAATAAGCTGGACCGCGAAGCCAGAAGCCCCTATGACCTTATGGAGCAGCTGGAAAATGAGTTCGGCATAGGAACCTATCCTATGAACTGGCCCATTGGCTGCGGACAGGATTTTAAGGGCGTATACGACAGAGAGAAAAATGAAATACTGGCATTTACAGAGTTCCACAAGGGAACCAGCCGCATTAAAGCCGTTGAATGCAGTCTGGATGATACCGAGAAGCTGGATGAGCTGATCGGTTACAGACTTCGTGAAACTCTCACTGACGATATAGAGCTTCTTGACGGTGCAGGCTATGAATTCGATATTGAAGAAGTGAGAAAGGGAAAACTGAGCCCTGTATTCTTTGGCTCTGCTCTCAATAACTTCGGTGTTGAGCCTTTCCTTGAAAGCTTCCTTAAGATGACTATGCCTCCTCTGCCCAGAATTTCAAAGGATGATATTATTGACCCCTTTGATGATCATTTCTCTGCATTTGTATTTAAGATTCAGGCTAACATGAATAAGGCTCACCGCGACAGAATTGCATTTATGCGTATATGCTCCGGTAAGTTCCAGCGTGAAAAGGAATATTATCATGTTCAGGGAGGAAAGCCCCTGCGTCTTGCTCAGCCTCAGCAGCTTATGGCATCTGACAGAGCTATAATAGATGAGGCATATGCAGGCGATATTATAGGCGTTTTCGACCCGGGTATTTTCTCAATCGGTGATACTATCTGCGAAAAGGGTCAGGATGTGTGCTTTGAAGGCATTCCTACCTTTGCACCTGAACATTTTGCCGCTGTTGAGCGTGTTGATACCATGAAGCGCAAACAGTTTGAAAAGGGTATACAGCAGATTGCTCAGGAAGGTGCAATTCAGATATTCCATGAGCCTTTCACCGGCGTTGAAGAAGTTATCGTCGGCGTTGTCGGTGTGCTTCAGTTCGAGGTTCTGGAATACAGGCTTAAAACTGAATACGGTGTAGACATCCGCCGCAGAGCCATGCCTTATGAGCATGTGCGCTGGGTAGAAAATGACGATATTGATATACGAGACCTTAACCTCACCAGCGATACAAAGTGGGTGCAGGACTTTAAGGGAAACAACCTGTTGCTCTTTACCTCCGAGTGGTGCATAAACTGGGCTTTACAGAAAAATGAAGGTCTAAAGCTCGGAGAGTTTAATAAAGAATAATTTTTTGAAAAGGAGCGCAAATTATGGCCGAAAAGTTCATCATTGAAACGTACAAGACTAAAAACTCAGATGAGTTCACTAAGCTCATTGCAAATCCTGACTCAAAACTTGATACCGGAAGTGCAGCAGCACTTAACATGGCTGTTGCCGCAGCATTTTTGAGCAGGGCAGCCGCTATCTGTGTCAAGGAAGGAAAAAGCGGTGAGAGAATTGATTACATCGTGAAGAACGCAGAGACTTTCAGAAATTACATGGTTTATCTTATCGATGAAGATGTTAAATGCAAAAATCCCCTGCGTCAGGCCATAAAGAGAGGCGAAGAAAAGAATTTTGAAGCCTGCCGTCGTCCCGCTGTTTCCATCTGCGAAGAAATCGTGAATATGGAAAGCTGCGGCCTCGACCTTGCCCGTGAGCTTGCAGGCTACTGCTCTGCGGAAGGTAAAATTTATATTGAGCAGTTCCTTTATACTTCACTCGCCGCTGTTAAGACAGCCATGAGCTACATTCTCAGCCTCAGCTCAAAGTCCACTGATGAAACCTACCGCTATGTCACCCGCCGTGAAAACGAGATGACTATGGAGCGGTTTGAGAAAACCAGTGATAAAATTTTCGAGAAACTTGCCGAGATTTAAAAACAAAACAATAAGCTGCAGCATCCCTCATTTTTGAGGGATGCTGTTTTCGTTTGCTCAATTTTTGCGCATGGTATTTTAACTCGCATTCAAATTGCTTACGCCCGAAGCTGATAACAAAGGGGCGTTTTATGTTGCTATTTTACTGTTTTTGTTGTATAATATTAAATCAAGAAAAAATACTTCCGGGAGTTGAGCATATGGAAAAGGATATTCAACAGCTGAAAACTTGGATAGACCATAGCGACAACGTTGTTTTTTTCGGTGGCGCGGGAGTCAGTACTGAGAGTGGAATTCCTGATTTCAGAAGTGTAGACGGACTTTATAATCAGAAATGGAAGTATCCTCCTGAGACTATTTTGAGTCACAGTTTTTTCACTCGTAATCCGGAGGAGTATTACAGATTTCACAGGGAAAAGCTTGTTATTGAGGGTGTTAGACCTAACACAGCTCATCTGCGCCTTGCGGAGCTTGAGCGTCAGGGTAAGCTGAAGGCTGTTATTACCCAGAATATAGACGGACTTCACCAGCTTGCCGGCAGCAAAAATGTTCTTGAACTGCACGGAAGTATTTTGAGAGCATATTGTTCCAGATGCGGGAAGAAATGCTCAGCAGAGCTTATGAATTACGGTGAAGGTGTCCCGCGCTGTGAATGCGGCGGAGTTATCAGACCTGATATTGTCCTGTATGAAGAGCCTCTTGATAATGATGTTATGACAAGAGCAATAAACTATATCAGAAATGCGGATGTTCTTATAATCGGCGGTACATCCTTAAATGTTTATCCTGCGGCAGGATTTATAAATTACTATAACGGCGATAAAATGGCCCTTGTGAATTTAAGCTCCACGTCCTACGATAATTATGCCGATTTGGTCATACACAAAAAAATCGGAGAGGTGTTTTCCCAGATATGAAGTATACGGATATTTTGGGAGTCTCCTTTGTTAACGGCACCATACAGGAGGCCGTTGAAAAGGCGCTGCGAATAGCGGAGGAGCACAGAAGCGCATATGTAGTTGCTCCGGACTCTGAAATGATGATAGCCGCAGGAAAAAGTGAACGCTTTATGCACGTCATTCAGCAGGCGGAGCTGCGCCTGCCTGAGGGTAACGGCGTAATATATGCCTCAGAAATTCTTGGCTCCCCAATTAAAACGCGGATTTCCGCACTGGATTTTGCCTCTGCTCTTATGGCCAGAATGGCCGAAAAAAGTATGAGTGTATTTGTGCTCGGCAAAGACTATGACGTAGTTGAAACAGCGGGTATAAATATTCAGTCCCGTTATCCCGGATTAAGACTTGCCGGTACTGATGACGGATATTTTGATAATGAGCTTGACCTTATAGAGCTTATAAACAAAGAAAAGCCCGATCTTCTTCTGGTCGGCTACGGAAGTCCTGAGCAGGAAAAATGGATGAACCGTAACAAAAAAGATCTTGATGTGGGCCTGATGGTGGGCTTTGGCGATGAGCTGCCTGTTGTGGCAGGTTCTGCTCAGAGAGCACCTAAGCGCTGGCGGGATTCCGGTTTTGAATGGTTCTACTGGCTTGTGAAAGACCCCAAGCGCTTCGGACGCATGATTAAGCGTTCTAATATTGTTTTTACAGCCGCATGGCGAAGACTTGTCGGCTGAAATTCCCCAAGAGGGCTGAAACGGAGATAAAAAATGTCTAAAGGAAAACTGATTGTTCTTGAAGGTATAGACGGCAGCGGAAAAACATCCCAGTACCGCCGCCTTTGCTCAAGAATGGAAAAAGATAAAATTGCCTATAATCATATTGTTTTTCCCCGATATGATAAAGAGAGCAGTGCACTTATAAGAATGTATCTTAACGGCGAATTCGGTGACAAGCCGGATGATGTAAACCCCTATACCGCCTCCACGTTTTATGCGGTTGACCGCTTTGCAGCTTATAGAACCGACTGGGGCAAGATTTACGAAAATGGCGGAATTATCCTCTCTGACCGTTATACTACCTCAAATGCGGTGCATCAGGGCTCAAAGCTTTCAGATGATGAGCTGCCCGATTTCTTCTCTTGGCTTACCGATCTGGAATATGTAAAAATGGGTCTGCCTAAGCCTGATCTGGTAATTTATCTGGATGTTGACCTTGAAACTTCATTAAAGCGTATGCGTAAAAGAGAACAGAGAGGTCTCAGCTGCGCGGATATACACGAAAAAGATAATTCATATTTGGCCCGCTGCCTCCATACCGCAGACAAAGCTGCGGAATATTACCATTGGCACAGAATTCCTTTCATGAAAGATGGTAAGGAGCGCGAAGTGGAAGAGAAAAATAACGAGATTTACGATATTATTCTCCAAACTCTGGGTAAATAATTATTTATCTGAACAAATAAGAAAAGGGCCTCTCATAAGAGAAGCCCTGATCCTTCAGCCGGAAGCTTTATCGCTCCCGGACGCTTAAATTACCTGTTCTCAGCAGCCGCATCCGCAGTTGTTGTTGCAGCCGTTGTCGCATCCGCAGCCACAGCCGCAGTTGTTGTAGTTGCCGCATCCACCGCAGCCGCCGCAGCAGAAGAGGAGGATGATTATGAGAAGGATCCAAATGCAGCTATTGTTATTGCAACCATTACAGAACATAGAAATTCCCTTTCTCCGCGCTTGAAAATTTTTGCTCTGCCGCCCTGCGCGGAGGGCGGATTTGAATTTGAGCGTTGTGTATTGCCGGTTTCCCCCGGCTCAAACTATACTATGCTGCCTGTGCTATGGCTGTCACAGAATTAAATTTGAAATTCTACCGTAAGGTTTGATCAGGAGGTCATATATGGCTGAAGATATCCATAAAATAGACGAGGTATTCCGTATGCAGGATGAAAATTCCAATAAAACCGGACATATAAAGCCGGATGCTTTGAATAACTTTGATAATTCAAAGAAAAAGGTCAGAAAAGAAAAGAAGACCGAAAGCAAAGCTGCCGGAAAGCCTGAGAAAGAAAATAAAAAGAAAGATAAAAACATACAAATTAACCCCCACCGCCGCACAGGCTGCATAGGCGGTATAATGTATTTTGTTTTTATTATATGTGTAAGCGTTGTTCTTGCCTGCGTTGCATGGATGGCAGCAAGTGATGCGCTGGCCCTCAATAAGCCCAAGTTTGAGGCAACCGTCACCCTCCCGCCGGAGATATTCAAGTCTGAGACCGTAGATACTTTCGACGAAGACGGTAATAAAACCGGCACAAAGCGTGTAAGCGTTGCAGATATGGACTATGTTACAGATCAGCTTAAAGAGGCCGGACTTATTGAATACAAATGGCTCTTTAATTTCTTTAGTGATATTTCCCATGCTGATAAGAAACTCAGCCCAGGCGAATATGAGCTTAAATCCACTTATGATTACCGCGCACTTATTACTCACATGCGTGCAGGTTCGGATACCGCTCTGACTGTTGATGTTACCATTCCCGAAGGCTTCACAATGCACCAGATATTCAAACGTCTGGAGGAAAACAAGGTCTGCTCATATGATGACCTTATGGCTGCCGCAGCAGATTATAATTATAATTACAGCTTCCTTGAGAATAAGGAGACCGGAGATTCTTCAAGACTTGAAGGCTTCCTGTTCCCTGAAACCTATCAGTTCTATGTAGACATGCAGGCATCCAGTGCAATAAATAAATTCCTTGATGTTTTCTATATGAAGTTTGACGCAAACATGATTAACACCTGCAACAATCTTGGAATGAGCATGGATGATGTTATAACCATAGCCTCCATGATAGAAAAAGAAGCCGCAAGCGACGAAGAGAGAGCAACTATTGCTTCTGTTATCTATAACAGACTTAATGCCGGTATGCCTCTCGGTATTGATGCTACACTTCTTTACGAGTACCCCGACCATGAGGGTGCACCCACTGCAGAAATGCTTGAAAATGACAGTCCCTATAACAGCCGTATAAATACAGGACTGCCTCCCACGCCCATCTGCAACCCGGGTCTTGCTTCTATAAATGCAGCCCTTGCACCTGAGGAAACCAACTACTACTATTACGCTTTGGATACCGAAACCGGTACTCACCGCTTCTTCGCAACTGAGGGTGAGCACAGTGCTTTCGTGGCAACACAGAACTATGAATAATAAATTTGAACTTTTATCACCAGCCGGAGATATGGAGCGCCTGCAAATGGCGCTCCGCTACGGCGCAGACGCCGTGTATCTTGCAGGGCGTAAATTCGGAATGAGAGCTGCCGCTGTTAATTTTTCAGATGAGCAGCTGAGAAAAGCAGTTATATACGCCCATGAGAGAAACGCAAAGGTGTATGTTACCTGCAATACTCTCCCCAGAGAGGACGAGCTTCACGATCTGCCGGAATATATGGAATTTCTGCAGGATGCAGGAGTTGACGCAATGATAATTGCGGATATAGGAGTTCTGGAGCTTGCAAAGAAGTATGCTCCCAATGTTAAGCGCCATGTAAGCACTCAGTTCGGCGTTATAAACTCCGCCGCTGCAAATGCTCTTTACAATCTCGGAGCCGATACAGTCGTTCTGGCAAGGGAAACTCCCCTTGAAGACATTAAGAAGATACGCAGAAACACACCGGAGGAGCTTCGCCTTGAAGCTTTCGTTCATGGTGCGATGTGCGTTTCATTTTCAGGCCGCTGCTTGCTTTCAAACTACATGACAGGCCGTGATGCAAACAGAGGACAGTGTGCCCAGCCTTGCCGCTGGAAATATCATCTGGTAGAGGAGAAGCGCCCCGGCGAGTATTTTGAAATAACCGAGGACGGCGGAACATACATATTAAACTCCCGTGATATGCGCATGATTGAGCATATACCTGAGCTTATGGATGCGGGAATATGCAGCTTTAAAATTGAGGGCAGAATGAAATCTGCCTATTATACAGCCCTTGTCACCAATGCCTACCGCCATGCAATAGACGAGGCCATAGCCGGAAAGCCCTTGGATAAAATCTGGGTAGATGAAACCGAAAAGCTGAGCCACAGACCTTACTGTACCGGTTTTTATTTCGGCGCCCCCGGACAGCATTACGCAGCAGCCCGCTATTTCCAGACAGCAGATGTTGCAGCAGTTGTAAAGAGCTGCGACGAAATGGGAGACGCAGTTCTCACACAGCGCAATAAGTTTTCTCAGGGCGACAGTCTGGAGCTTCTGGTTCCGGAAGGAAGACCTGTTGCATTCACAGCCGCCAATCTCAGAGACAAGGAAGATAAGCCCATTGAAGATACCCGTCATGCAATGATGGAGTTTAAAATGACCCTTCCGTGCTATGCCCCTGAGGGCAGCATAGTGAGAAAATGCCGCTGAGATATAACGAATTTTTAATTATAAAGCAGTACCGGATTATTCTGGTATTGCTTTAATTTTTTTCTGAACTTTACACAAAATCATTGATGTTTTTTGATGCAACTTTTCCATAAATACTGTATTTAGATTTCCTTTTCCACTTGACAAAAGACTTTTATGTGAGTAGAATATAAAAAGTATTAAATAACACCGAAATTTTAATATAATTATTGGCGTTGACGAAAAGAGCCGTTTACGGACATTCCAGAGAGAGGTCATTTGCTGCGAGACCTTATGTTCCCATCCGGCAGCCACTTCCGAGCCACTCCGAGAGATCGGAGCGCTGATCCCCGTTAAGGATTTTCTGAGGCTCTTTATTTTTAAAGAGCAAATCAGGGTGGTACCGCGTATTAACCTTCGCCCCTGTTTAGGGGCGGAGGTATATTTTTTTATTAAAAGAAATTACCTGTTACACCCGCAGGCTTAAATTGGAGGAAAAATCAATGGAAAAATTCGGTCTAAACCAACTGCGTGAGATGTTTCTCAGATTCTTTGAAACCAAAGGACATCTTCGTTTACCCAGCTTCTCACTCATTCCCCAGAATGATGCCAGCCTTCTTCTTATAAACTCCGGTATGGCTCCTATGAAGCCTTACTTCAAGGGTGAGCAGGTTCCTCCCCGCACCAGAGTCTGCACCTGCCAGAAGTGCATTCGTACCGGTGATATTGAAAATATAGGTAAGACTTCCCGCCACGGCACTTTCTTTGAAATGCTGGGTAACTTCTCCTTCGGTGATTACTTCAAGCATGAAGCTATCGCATGGAGCTGGGAGTTCCTTACTTCTCCCGACTGGGTTGGTCTTGATCCTGACAGACTTTACCCCTCTATCTACGAAAACGACGATGAAGCCTTTGAAATCTGGAACAAGGAAATCGGTATTCCTGCTGAGCGCATCTTCCGTTTCGGCAAGGAAGACAACTTTTGGGAGCACGGCGCAGGTCCCTGCGGCCCCTGCTCTGAAATCTACTACGACAGAGGCGAGAAGTACGGCTGCGGCAGCCCCGACTGCACTGTGGGCTGTGAGTGCGACAGATACATGGAAGTCTGGAACAACGTATTCTCCCAGTTCGATAACGACGGTAACGGTAACTACACTGATCTTATCCAGAAGAACATTGATACCGGTATGGGTCTTGAGCGTCTTGCAGTTGTCTGCCAGGATGTTGACTCCCTCTTCGACGTTGATACCGTTATGAACATCACTCACAAGGTCAGCGAGATTACCGGTGCTTACTACGGAAAGACCCATAAGATGGACGTTTCTCTCCGTGTTATTACCGACCATATCAGAAGCTCTGTCTTTATGATCTGCGATGGTGTTCTTCCTTCCAACGAGGGCAGAGGCTATGTTCTCCGCCGTCTGCTCCGCCGCGCTGCCCGCCACGGTAAACTGCTGGGTGTTAACGATCCCTTCCTGTACCGCGTTGTTGAGACCGTAATTCAGGAGAACGAGGGACAGTACCCCGACCTTCGTGAGAAGCAGGGTTACATTACCAAGGTTATCAAGACTGAGGAAGAAAACTTTGCCCGCACTATTGATGCAGGTATGAAAATATTCTCCGATCTGCTTGCAGAGCACAAAGCAAAAGGAGAGGCCGTTTTCTCCGGCGCTGATGCATTCAAGCTTTACGATACCTACGGTTTCCCCATTGACCTTACCAAGGAAATGTGCGAAGACGAGGGCATGTCCGTAAACGAGGACGAGTTCAAAGCTCTCATGGAGGAGCAGAGAACCAGAGCCAGAAAGGCAAGAGAAGCTCTTGGTGACCTGGGCTGGGCCGGCATTGAGTTCGGTAAGGAAATGCCCGAAACTCAGTTCCTGGGCTACGATCAGCAGGAGTGCGAGGGCAAGATTCTTGCAATCGTTGCCGAAGGAGAGCTTCGCGAGGAAGTTGCATCCGGCACTGAGGCAATTCTTGTTCTTGATAAAACCACAATGTACGCCGAAATGGGCGGTCAGGTAGGAGACAGAGGCGTTATCGTAGGTGACGGCTTTGAATTCAAGGTAAACAACGTTCAGAAGAATAAGGGCAACAAGTTCATGCACTACGGCGTTGTAACCAGAGGCCAGATTGTTAATGGCGACAGTGTTAAGGTTTGTTATGACAAGGAGTTCAGAACTGCTGTGGGCAGAGCACACAGCGCAACCCACCTGCTTCACAGAGCACTGCGTGAGGTTCTGGGTGAGCATGTACATCAGGCCGGTTCTCTTGTTGAGCCTGACAGACTCCGTTTTGACTTCACTCACTTTGAGGCAATCAGCCCCGAGCAGCTTGCAAGAATTAACGAGATTGTAAATGACGCAGTTCTTGCCGGTTACCCCATTGTTACTGAGGTTATGGATATAGAAAGCGCAAAGAACAAGGGCGCAATGGCTTTGTTCGGTGAAAAGTACGGCGAAAACGTCAGAGTTGTTGAAATGGGTGACTTCTCCATGGAACTCTGCGGCGGTACTCATCTGGACAACACTTCCAAGGTCGGCGCATTCAGAATTAAGTCCGAAAGCTCCGTTGCTTCCGGTGTACGCCGTATTGAAGCAACCGTCGGTAAGCTTTCTCTGGAGAGCATGAACAAGAATCAGGATCTGCTGTTCAATATTGCCGCTATTATGAAGACCAATCCCGGTGAGCTTATCTCCAAGGCTGAGCAGCAGGTAAATGAAATCCGCGACCTGAAGAAAGTCATCGAGCAGTACAAGGCTAAGGAAACCCTTAACGACGCAAGAAGCTTCCTGATGTCCGCAAAGAACATCGGTTCTCTTAAGGTTGTTACCGCTTCCAACTCCGAGTTCACTCCCGACAGCATGAGAAAGACCGGCGACTTCATGAGAGATAAGGAAGAGAACATCGTTGCTGTTCTGGCTGCTGTATCTGATGAAAAGATTACCTTCTATGCAACCTGCGGCAAGAATGCCGTTAAGCAGGGCGTAAAGGCCGGAGACATCATCAAGTCTGTTACCGCTGTATGCGGCGGTAAGGGCGGCGGCAAGCCCGAGAGCGCAATGGGCGGCGCATCCGACGTTCTCAAGCTGGATGACGCTCTTGCAACTGTTGACGATTTCGTAGCAGGTAAGCTTGGTATATAAATTAAATTTATAAGGAGGAAAATAAAATGCGTGATAATGACTGTCTGTTCTGTAAGATCATAGCCGGTGACATCCCCTCCGCAAAGGTTTATGAGGATGAATATGTCTTTGCTTTCAGAGACATTAACCCTCAGGCACCGGTACACATTCTTGTTGTTCCTAAGGAGCATATTAGATGCGCCGATGATATAAACGGCGAAAACAGTGCATATGTTGCACACTGCTTTGAGGCAATAGCTAAGATTGCCAAGGCAGAGGGACTTAAGGACGGTTACCGTGTAGTAAATAACTGCGGTGAATACGGCGGTCAGACTGTTATGCACCTCCATTTCCATATTATCGGCGGTACAAAGCTGTCCGAGAAGATTATATAAGCTAATAAATGACAGCCGTCGGGCGTTTACCCGGCGGCTGTTTTAAACCATGTGAAGGTGAGCGATAATGCGTAAACTCGCTATAGCGGCGCTGTCTTTTTCAGCTGCAATTTTTGCTGCGTGTTATATAATACCGGCAAAAGCTCTGCCTTTTCTCTCGCTTTTATTTATTGTAGCAGGTATTTTCCTGATTTCAAAAAAGAGAAAATGGCTGAGAGCTTTTGTTATCTCAGCTTTTGCGCTGAGTATAGGTTTTGGCTGGTTTTATATAAAATACAACAGAACAGTTGAGATTGCCCATGGCCTTGAAGGGCAGACTACGGAAATTACAGGTAGATTTCTGGATTATCCATACAAAGGGGACAACTATACCCTTTTACAGATACGCATAGAGGATGAGACTATACCGCCTTTAAAAGCTACGGTATTTGTGGGCGGCAAAAAAGAGATTAAAGCTGAGCCCGGAGATACAGTAAGTTTTGAAGCAAAACTTAAATCTACTGATGTTCAGTACGGTGAGCGAAGTTTTCGCAGAGTAGCAGACGGAATATTTATAAATGCCTCTGTAAAATCTGATATTGAAGTTTCCGATAATGGTTTCAGTCTGTCTGCTATCCCGGTAAAAGTAAACCATTATATTGCTGAGCTGACAGAGAAAATTTTCCCTCCTGATGCAGCACCCTTTATGAAATCCCTTATGTTAGGAGATAAAGCAGATTTTAATAAAGATTTAGGCCTTAAAACTGCTATGAGTCATGCAGGCCTCATGCATATAGTTGCAATTTCCGGTATGCACATAGCCTACCTTGTGGGGTTTATAAAGCTTTTATTGGGAAATGACCGCAAAAGCTCAATCCTTTGTATTTTTATTGTCTGGTTCTTTGTACTGGTAACCGGTGCTCGGCCATCAGCACTGAGGGCAGGTATAATGCAGACACTTTTACTTATGGCGCCGATTGTAAACAGGGAAAATGATCCGGTTACAACACTGTCTACTGCGCTGGCGCTTATTCTGCTTAAGAATCCGTATGCAGCGTCCAGTATTGGTTTACAGCTTTCTTTTGCATCCATGGCAGGATTGTACTGCTTTGCAGGGAAAATAAATGATTTTATTTTGGATAAGGTCAAAAATAAGAAAGCAAAGAAGTATCTGGCGGCACCGGTAGCATCTGTTTCTTCATCTTTGTCTGTTGCGGTTTATACCTTGCCTTTGACAGCAATTCATTTCGGCTATATTTCCTTATATTCGGTGCTTAGTAATATACTTGTATTCTGGGCTGTATCCTTGTGCTTCTGCGGCGGCGCTGTAATTTGT